>JBFKSL010000345.1:0-5213 GCA_041626995.1 Ketobacter sp.
GCCGCCTTCACCCTGTACCGGTTCAACCATAACCGCCACAACTTGGCTGTTGTTTTCAGCAACGGTCTTCACCGCTTCCAGGTCGTTATAAGGAACCCTGGCGAAACCTTGCACCAATGGCTCAAAACCCGCTTGCACTTTGCGGTTGCCAGTGGCGCTGAGGGTGGCCATAGTTCGGCCGTGGAACGATTGGTCAGTAACCACAATCGTGGGTTTATCAACACCCTTGTTGTGGCCATGTAGACGCGCGATTTTAATGGCGCACTCATTGGCTTCTGCACCTGAGTTGCCAAAAAAGCAGGCTTCCATATTGGCAACCTGGGTTAGCCGCTGGCCTAGCGCTTCTTGATGTTCAATCCGATAAAGATTGGAGGTGTGAACCAGCTTAGCCGCTTGTTCTTGAATAGTCTGGGTAACCTTAGGGTGGCAATGGCCCAAACCACATACTGCAATGCCGCTAATGGCATCCAGATACTTGTTGCCTTCTTTATCAAATAGCCACACGCCATCGCCTTTCTCAAAGGTAATGTCCATTGGGCGATAGGTGGTCATCAAACCCGGTGCTGACATGGGGTTATCCTGCTCTTAAATTGTTGGTTCCATAAACAAAAAACGGCAGCTACAGCTGCCGGTGAACGTTCAATAATAGTCCCAATCTCATTAGGGTGCAATGGGGCGGGAGAGGGTGTAACTTCTGATTTTCTAAAAACCAGTAAAAATTGCTGGTTGAATCTCAGCATCGATTGCGAAATCATCAAATCATTCAAAATAGCTAACTTAGGGCTGTGCAGTGCCATGCAGACATCACTTAACCCCATAGAATTGAGCCTGTTTTCCAGTCGTATAGAATCCATCTGTGACGAAATGGGTGCCGCGCTGAAAAGAGCGGCCTTTTCCCCCAATATTAAGGATCGGCTGGACTTTTCCTGTGCTGTGTTTGATGCAGATGGACACCTGAGCGCTCAAGCCGCTCATATCCCTGTGCATTTGGGCAGCATGGCATATGCCATGAAGTTCATCGTGTCGAATATTCAGTGGCAGCCTGGTGATATGGTGGTAGTAAATGATCCTTATATGGGAGGCACTCACCTGCCGGATGTGACCGTCATCGCGCCAGTGTTTATCCAGCAGCAGCTGATTGCCTTTGTGGCGAATCGCGCCCATCACGCCAACATCGGGGCTTCTTCACCGGGGTCTATGCCGGTTTCCCGTACTTTGCAGGAAGAGGGGGTCGTGATTTCCCCTACCCATATTGTACGTACCGGCGAGCTGCAAACTGAGCTTCTGAATACCTTGGCTGGGGTAGAACCTGGCCAGACACCGAGTGATGGGCAAATGGCTTCGCTTGGGGATTTTACGGCTCAGATCAGTGCCAACCGAACCGGTGTAAAGCGCCTCACCGCTCTGATTGAGCGATATGGTGTGGAAGGCTATTGCGACCTGGTGGAAGGTCTGAATCGCTATGCGGAAACCTTGGCGCAGGAAAGCCTAAAAGACATTCCTGAAGGGGTATATCAGTTTCAAGACTGCCTGGACGATGATGGTGCAGGAACTGAACAGATTGCGATTGTTGTGGCCGTTAACGTGAAAAATGGCCATGTCGAAGTGGATTTCGCGGGAACTTCCACGCAAGTGGAAGGCAATGTGAATTGCCCGTTATCGGTGGCTGCCGCTGCAGTGTTCTACTGTTTTCGCTGTTTAATGCCAGAGCAGATGCCTGTGTGTGCAGGGGCCTTTCGCACCATTCAATTGAAAGCGGAGCCTGGTTCGCTGCTCAATGCCAATTTTCCAGCCGCCGTGGCGGCGGGCAATGTAGAAACCAGCACGCGGGTGGTCGACGTGATTCTGGGCGCTTTGGCGCAAGCCATTCCCAACCGTATACCCGCTGCCAGCCACGGTAGTATGAATAATGTGGCCATGGGTTGGGCCGACGCGGAAACAGGAAGATGGGACTATTATGAAACCATGGCCGGTGGTATGGGCGCGTCCAGTGAGGGAGAGGGTCTAAGTGCAGTGCAAACCCATATGACTAACACTCTCAACACGCCCATTGAAAGCTTGGAGTCTCACTACCCTTTGCTGGTGAAACGTTACCAGATTCGTCGGGGCTCCGGTGGAAAGGGCTTGCATAATGGTGGTGATGGATTGGAGCGAGAGCTTCAGTTTACCGAGCAGGCTTGTGTAACGTTATTGACAGAACGGCGTGTTTCTCAGCCTTGGGGATTGCAAGGAGGAGAAGCTGGCACCTCCGGTTTGAATATCTTAAATGGAAAGCAACTGAGCGCAAAAGCCACTTTTCAGGTCAAACCAGGGGATGTGCTGACCATTGCCACGCCTGGCGGTGGTGGCTGGGGCAAGCCAGCCACAAACTAACGTATTTCAGAGAGGAAGTTGGCTATGACACAGCAAACACATTATCGGGTTTGCCATCTGTGCGAAGCCATGTGTGGCTTGGAGATGGTTACTGAAGGGGATCAGATTGTCTCCATAAAAGGTGACCCCAAAGATCCGTTAAGTAAAGGTTACGTTTGCCCCAAGTCAACGGCCATTGAGGATATTCATACCGATCCTGATCGCATACGCAAGCCCATGCGCAGGCAAGGCGATCAATGGCAGGAAATTTCCTGGCAGGAAGCGTTGGATCTGGTGGCAGAAAATTTGGTTTCTGTTAAAAACCGATATGGTGACAACGCCGTAGGTATTTATATGGGTAACCCCTCGGTGCATAACTGGGGCATGATGACTCATGGCGCAGGTGCCTTTAAAGCCATTAAAACCCGCAATCGATTTTCAGCTACATCCGTTGATCAACTTCCCCACCAATTAATTTGTTATTGGATGTATGGCCATCAATTTTTGGTTCCGGTACCGGATATTGATTATACTGAGCTATTGATCATTGTGGGCGGTAACCCCATGGCCTCTAACGGCAGTTTATGGGGTGTGCCTGGTTTCCGCTTGCGGGCAAAAGCGTTGCAACAGCGAGGTGGGAAAATTGTAGTGATTGATCCACGTCGTTCAGAAACTGCTGCCATTTCCGATCAGCACGAGTTTATAAAGCCCGGCACCGATGCTTTTATGCTGTTGGCCATGGCGCGAGAAATATTTAACAACGATTGGATGAACACTGGCCACTTACAAGATCATTTATTGGATTTGGAAAGTGCCAAACAGGCGGTGCAGCCCTTTACGCTGGAGCTGGCTCAGGCCCAATGTGGTATCTCCGCTGATGCCATTCAACAGCTCGCGAAACAGTTGGCCCATACGGAAAAAGCGTCACTCTATGGGCGCATGGGCGTGTCGACTCAGGCCTTTGGTTCCATCTGTCAGTGGGCCATTCAATTGTTGAACATCATTACCGGCCATTTGGATGTGCCGGGTGGCTACACATTCAGTTTGCCTGCATTGGACATGGTGCAAGGCGCCATGAGTCGCCCTGGGCATTTTAATGTGTGGCAATCACGGGTGCGAAAGTTACCCGAGTTTGGTGGTGAATTACCCTGTTCTGTATTGGCAGAAGAAATTCTTACCGAGGGTGAAGGGCAAATCAAAGCGTTAGTAACGGGGGCTGGCAACCCGGTGCTTTCCACTCCCAATGGTGGCCAGTTGGAAAAAGCGTTGGCTTCTCTTTCTTTTATGGTGTCTATCGATTTTTATATCAATGAAACCACGCGCTTTGCCGATGTGATTTTGCCACCCACCAGTCCGCTTGAACATGATCATTACGATATTGCTTTATCCGTGTTTGCAGTGCGCAATACAGCCAAGTACAGCCCAGCCATTTTTGATAAGCCCGAAGGCAGTATGCACGATTGGGAAATTTTCACAGCCTTGGGTGAAAAAATCAGTGAGCGTTTAGGAAAAAATGCAGCGCCCAGTTTTCCTCCTGATATGATTTTGGACATGGGGTTAAAGAGTGGCCCCTATAAAGATCAGGCTTCACTTCAAGCATTAAAAGATTGTCCTCATGGTTTGGATTTTGGCGCACATCAATCACAATTGCCTGATCGTTTAGTGCATGAGGATAAAAAAATTCATTGTGCACCAGAAATCGTAATGAAAGACTTAGAGCGTCTATTGGCAAGTTGTGAACAGAGCGACTCATTGCCTTTACGTTTGATTGGTCGCCGTCATGTACGTAGTAATAATTCCTGGATGCACAATTATTATCGTCTGGTGAAGGGAAAAGAGCGGTGCCAATTACTAATGCACCCGCAGGACGCAGAGCAACGTGGGTTCAGTCAAGGCCAGCAGGTGCAGGTCCGATCGCGGGTAGGGGAAGTGAATGCCCAATTGGAAATCAGCGATGAAGTGATGCCCGGCGTGGTGAGTTTGCCCCACGGTTGGGGACATGGTCGGAATGGAACCCGGTCTGTTATTGCCAATGACCATGCCGGTGTGAGCGTAAATGACCTTACGGATGATCAGTATTTGGATGACCTTTCTGGCAATGCTGCCCTGAATGGAGTGCCGGTGGAAGTAAATACCCAATAGTTGTAAGGTGTTTGCGCTATAAGTCTTTGCTACAATAGAGCCAGTTTTATTCAAGTAGGTGAATTATGGAAACGGTTGAAGTAATCAAAGAACAAATTGGAAGCAACGCTATCTTGTTGTATATGAAGGGCACTCCACAGTTTCCTCAGTGTGGTTTTTCTTCTCGCGCAGTGGAAGCCCTAATGTCTATTGGTAAGCCTTTCGCTTACGTAAATATTCTGGAGCATCCGGACATTCGTGCCGAATTGCCTAAATACGCTAACTGGCCAACCTTTCCTCAGTTGTGGGTAAAAGGTGAGTTGATCGGTGGTAGTGATATTATTTTGGAAATGTCACAGCAAGGCGAGCTTAAGCAAATTGTTGAAGAAGCGGCTGCTGAAGCGGAATAAGCTAAGTCGTCAGTATGTATGAAAAAGGCGCCCTGGTGGCGCCTTTTTTGTTTTAGCCCGGTTGGTACTTAGTAGGCAAACTTTAGCAACTAGGAAACAACTTTTTTCAGTGGGGGAGCATCGCTTAATTGGGGGTCTGAAGCAAAGTGTTCTTCGAAAAATGCCATTGCTTGTTGTGGCTCTGTCGGGCGAGCGAAATAGAAACCCTGAATATAATTGCATTTTCTCTGTAAAAGCAGATCCAACTGCTCTTTTGTTTCTACTCCCTCTGCGACCACATGAAGGTTCAGACTTTTAGCCAAACCGATGATGGATTCCAATACTTTAAGA
>JBFKSL010000346.1:0-5195 GCA_041626995.1 Ketobacter sp.
GCTACCAATGAAAAAACGGCGGAATAGATAAAGGCTTCTGCCAGAATAGACGCAGCCTGCTCCGGTGAAATCTGTAACCGATCTTGAATTAAGTAGCCTAATGTTTGTTGGCTCATGGCGTAGCTCATAAACATCAGCACACCGATCAATAAAAGATTGGAGTAGCGTGGATCAAAATAGGATCGCAACGTGTGGATAATCTGTTGGCCTATCTTAACCTGATTGCCGCTGTTATCTTGCGCCTCATCTTTTGGTAACCACAACAGCACAATCAATGCAGTCACTAATGTAATAGCGGAAGCTGCCAGCAATGGTGCTAACAGGTGCAGCATAATTAATGGCGCCGCAATGGCGGGGCCTAGAATGGTGCCTAAACTGTTGGCTGAGCCAATCAAGCCCATGCCTTTTACCCTTTGCTCCGGAGGCGTGATGTCCGCCATGTAGGCAGTGGTGGCTGGGCTGGTGGCGCCCATTAATGTGGATTGCAGCATACGTGCAGTGGCTAAAAGGCAAAATAACATGAAGCCAGTTAGGTAATGCTGAAAGCCGGCATAAAAACCACTGACGAATAATATGGTGCCAAAACAATAGCCGCATAATCCGATTAGCATGACTTTTTTACGGCCGTAGATGCTGCTTAGTCTTCCCCATACGCCGCTACTTAATGCAAACACGATGGAAGAAAAAGAGAGTATTAAGCCACCTTGATATTCCTGTAATCCTACTGCTCGAATTAACGGTGCCAGCACGGCGAACACAATAAATTGGCCCATAGCAATGCTGATAATGGCAAGCATCAGAATGGATTGTATTTTGGCTTGTTTAGACATGGGCAACTACGCAGATGGCAACAGCAGCCATTCTACGTGTTGAGCTGCCCCAGCAACATGACGAAAGCTGCCAGATTTGGCGGCTTAGAGGGATTGTTCAAGTTGTTCCAGCTGCTCTAAGGCTTCCATCCATTGGCTTTCGGTTTCATCCAGTTGGGTTTGAACCAGGCCTTGCTTGTGCAGCAATTCGGTGAGCTGATCTTTGTTGCTGGCTTCGTAAATGTCGCTAGCCGATAGTGCATCTTCAACGGATTGCTTGTCTTGCTCCAACCGCTCAATTTGCTTTTCCAGCTTTTGTACTTGTTTTTTTAATGGCCGCAATTGGTTGCGAACTTCGGCAGCTTTCTGTCGTTCTGCTTTGCGGTCGCGTTTGTCTTCAGGGGATGCGTTAGGGTCAGCAGATAGGGTGTTTTGGCGGTACTCCACCAGCCATTTGGCGTAATCATCCAGGTCGCCCTTGAAATTCTCCACATGGCCGTCGGCCACCAGCAGCAGGTCATCGGTGGTGGCCCGTAGCAAGTGGCGATCATGCGACACCAACACAAGCCCACCTTCATAATCTTGTAGTGCCAGTGTTAAAGCCAGGCGCATCTCTAAGTCCAGATGGTTAGTGGGCTCATCCAAAAGCAGAAGATTGGGTTTGTGCCAGATGATGGTAGCTAAGGCCAGGCGTGCCTTCTCGCCCCCAGAGAAGCGGGCGATATTGTCGTGAACGCTGTCACCATGAAAACCAAAGCTACCCAGATAATTACGTAGCGTTTGCTCGTCGGTTTTTGGAGCATTGCGCTGCATGGTAAGTAAAGGTGTGGCGTTCACATCCAGCTGATCCAATTGATGCTGGGCAAAGTAACCAATATGGCAGTGCTCGCCGGTTTGGCGCTGGCCATTAACCAAAGCCAGTTCATCGGCTAAGGTTTTAATCAAGGTGGACTTACCAGCGCCATTAGGGCCAATCAAACCAACGCGAGAGGAAGGCGCCAGTTGCAGGTTCACATTGTTGAGTATGGCTTTCTCACCATATCCTAGCTGGCCTTCACTGATATCCAGCAACGGGTTGGAAACTTTTTCAGCCCTGGGAATACTGAAATGAAAGGGTGAATCTACATGGGCAGGTGCGATTTTTTCCATGCGCTCCAGAGCTTTTACTCGGCTTTGTGCCTGCTTTGCCTTAGTGGCTTTGGCTTTGAAGCGGGTAATGAACTGCTGCAGGTGAGCGATTTCTCGTTGCTGTTTCTCGAATGCAGATTGTTGGTTGGCTAAACGCGCCGCTCGTTGAATTTCAAAGCTGGAATAGTTGCCGCTGTAATAAGTTAGCCGCTGATGTTCAATGTGAAGAACATGTTGGGTAACGGCATCGATAAACTCCCGGTCATGAGAAATCAGAATCAGAGTACCGGCATAGCCTTTTAACCAATCTTCCAGCCAAAGGATGGCATCCAAGTCTAAATGGTTGGTGGGTTCGTCCAGTAGCATGATGTCAGAGGGCATCATCAGTGTTTGAGCCAGGCTTAGGCGCACTCGCCAACCGCCCGAAAAGGATTTCACAGGTTGTTGAAACTGTTGCTGTGAAAAGCCCAGTCCACTAAGTAGCTTGGATGCGCGAGATTCGGCAGTATAAGCATCCATGTCTGCCAGCTTTTGATGAAGCTCCGCCTGTAGCTCGGGTTTGTTATTCTGCTCAGCCTGTTCCAGTTGTTGCTGTAGGTGACGCAGTGTTTTATCGCCATCCATTACAAAATCCAAAGCAGAACGCTCTAGGGCATCCACTTCTTGCGCCATATGGGCAATGCGATCACTGGTGGGGAGTTTCACCTCGCCCGCATCCTGTTGCAGTTGGCCTCGAAGTAAGGCGAACAGTGACGATTTGCCACAACCATTTTGGCCTATCAGTGCTATATGCCAGCCAGGGTGTGCGGTAAGGTTGGCATTTTCTAATAGGCATTTGTTGCCGCGATACAGGGAAACCGATTGCAGTTGGATCATAATGGGACTTGATTGAATTAAAGGCGGGCAGGATAACCAATTCGCAGCCATGAAAAAAGGGCCAGCTCTTGTGAAGCGGGCCCTTTTTCGGTTAAGCCTTTGGTTTGAAAGGCTTAAGCGTCTTTTTCCGGATCGAAGATGCTTCGCTCTGGTGCCGTTGGTGCTTGTACGGGCTTCAGTTCGAAGGGCTTTTCTTCGGCTTTAGGTGGTTCCGGTTCCACTGGCTTAGGAGCTGCCGGTGGTGCTACGGGCTTGGGAGCAGCCTGCTCAGGAGCAGCTGGTTTCGGAGTGACCGGCTTAGGTGCGGCTGGCTTTTGCGTTTCTGCAACTGGCTTAGGTGGCGCTGGCTTTGCGACCGCTGGTTTTGACTCAGCAGCCGGTTGGGCGGGTGCAGCTGGCTTAGCGGCAGCCTTCTTGGGTGCCGTTTTTTTGGAGGCGGCCTTTTTCGGAGCTGCTTTCTTAGGTGAGACCTTTTTTACCGGAGCTTTCTTGGCCGCGGCTTTTTTTGCCGGTGCCTTTTTGGCTGCCGTTTTCTTGGCAGGACTGGCCTTTTTAGTTGCGGCTTTTTTCGCAGCTACTTTCTTGGCAGGAGCTTTCTTTGCTGTCTTTTTGGCAGCGGCCTTTTTAGCCGGTGCTTTCTTTACAGCTTTCTTCGCAGCCGCTTTCTTGGCTGCTGCCGCTTTTTGGGCGGCGGCTTTGGCTTTTGCTGCGGCCTTTTTCTTCGCTTCAGCTACTTTCTTGGCAGCTGCTTTAGCTTTGGCGGCTGCTTTCTTTCTCGCTTCGGCTTCTTTCTTGGCAAGGGCTCTGGCTTTCTCTGCTGCTTTTTTCGCAGCAGCACGAGCTTCAGCTGCAATTTGTTTTGCTACAGCATCACCGGCACGTTTGATTTTCTTGGCATCGGCAACGGTTTTTTTGGCAGTGGCTTCGGCGGCTTTCGCAGTGGCCAGGTCAGCCTTAGCAGCGGCTAGCTTGGCATTGGCTGCATCGGCGTTCTTTTTACCAGCGGCTTTTTTTGCAGCGGCTTGTGCTTTATCTAAGGCTTTCTTTGCGCTTGCAGCTGCTTTGCTAGCAGAGGCAGCGGCTTTCTCGCGGGCTTTGTCTAATTGGGCTTCTAACTTGGCGATCTGGGCTGATAGTTCAACCACTGGATCTTTTTTTGCAGCGGCACGTTTTGCCGTGGTTTTTTTTGCTGCCATAATCTAAGTTCCTCAGCTTTGATTTTGGTGATGCAATCGCTAGTAATTATACGTGTTGTCTAAACAATATCTACATTGTTGTGATAGCACATACACAATTATAAGCAAAATATTTCGGCTGAGTGGTTCCGATATAGTAGCTTTCTGTTACCATCCCAGAGGCCTTAAAATTAGAAATGCTGCTTTGCGCTAAACTTGTTGTGCTTTTCATTGTCCATAAAAGCAGCCTGAAGCGGGCAGTTACATAAAAAAGACGCTAGGAGAAATCATGAAAAAATACATAGTCGTGGCAACAGTATGTGCCGCTTTGGTTGCCTGTAAAGGTGAAGCAGGTGATCAAAAGAAAGAAGAGGCAGCAGCCCCAGAAGCGGCAGCGTTGCAATCCGAGATGCAAAAAGCCAGTTATTCTATTGGCATGCGTTTTGGCGAAGGCATGAACCGCGATTTGGGCGATTTGGATATCAAAGCTTTTTACAGTGGCTTTGAAGATGGCTTCTATGGCAAAGAAGCCAAGATGACACCGGAAGAAATGGTAGCCACTATGCAAGCTCTGCAGCAGAAGAAAATGCAAGAGCAGCAAGAGAAACAAGCCAAGGCACTGGAAGAGAATAAAGCATCTGGCGAAGCCTTTTTAGCAGAAAACAAGGCTCGTGAAGGGGTCAAAGTAACGGAAAGCGGCCTGCAATACGAAGTAGTGACTTCTGGTGAAGGTGAAACCCCGGATGCTAACGATAAGGTAAAAGTGCATTATCACGGTACTTTGCCCGATGGCTCTGTGTTTGATAGTTCGGTAGACCGTGGTGAGCCCATTACCTTCGCCGTAAATGGTGTGATCAAAGGTTGGACTGAAGCATTGCAGATGATGAAAGTGGGCGACAAGTGGAAACTGACGATTCCATCGGATCTGGCCTATGGCCCACGTGGTGCTGGCCCAAAAATTGGCCCTAACCAGGTATTACAGTTTGATGTTGAATTATTGGCTGTAGAAAAAGTCGACTAATTCAGCTTTGACGTAAACGATCTCAAAAAAGCACCGGCATATTGCGGTGCTTTTTTGTATGTGGATCAATCCCTTTGCTTTAAACCAAATAGAGTGATCAGTATCAATGCAAGCAGTTGGATGCGGCTTTGGTTTGCAGTAAGCTGAGGATCAAGCTGGCGTTCTCGTTCACAAATAAGGAGCTCC
>JBFKSL010000347.1:0-5195 GCA_041626995.1 Ketobacter sp.
AATTGCGGCTTCTTACGTGCTTTGCGCAGACCCACTTTCTTACGCTCAACTTCACGAGCATCACGGGTTACGAAACCAGCTTTACGTAATTGAGGACGCAGAGTCTCATCGTAATCCATCAACGCACGAGTGATGCCATGACGAATTGCACCCGCTTGACCGCTACCGCCACCGCCTTTTACGGTAACTTGCACGTCAAACTTTTCCAAAGCTTCCACCAACTCAAGTGGCTGACGAACAACCATACGAGCGGTTTCACGACCAAAATATTGATCCAGAGTGCGTCCATTAATAGTGATATTGCCAGAACCCGCCTTCAGGAAGACTCGGGCAGTTGAGGTTTTACGTCGACCTGTGCCGTAGTTATTTTCCACGATTCGCCTTCCTTACAGTGCCAATTCTTTGGGTTGCTGTGCAGTGTGAGGATGCTCAGCACCTGCGTATACTTTCAGCTTGCTCAGCATGGCTCGACCCAAAGGGTTGCGAGGCATCATGCCCTTCACTGCTTTCTCGATAGCCATTTCAGGTTTGTGATCCATCAGCTTATCGAAGTTGATTTCTTTGATTCCACCAGGGAATTCTGTGTGGCGGTAGTACATTTTATCTGTACGCTTGTTGCCGGTTACACGCACTTTATCGGCGTTTACCACAACAATATAGTCACCGGTATCCACATGAGGTGTATACACTGGCTTATGTTTGCCACGTAGACGTCTGGCGATTTCTGTTGCCAAACGGCCTAAAGTCTTGTCGGTTGCATCCACAACGTACCAGTCACGCTCTACCGATTCTGGCTTTGCACTAAACGTTTTCATTGAATCTGCCCTAGAACACTCTAATCCGAGGTCTGCCCGCTAATTTAAAGAGCGCGAATACTACCCAACCCAGCACACCTTTTCAAGTTTTTTCGGCACTGGATTACCTAACGCTCTGATTTAGTGAGCACTATAAATTTCTACAACAAGGTTTCGGCCCTATTTGTGAGGTGGGCATCCACTGGCTTGTTGCTACGACAGTAACGGGGTGGTGAACTATAACAGAAAATTCAAACGACGCCAGCTTTACCTGTTTCCAGGAACCAAGTTTGATATTGCTGGCTTTCTATAGATGAGCGGAAGACAAAAGGAAGAAACGCAACTAACAAAACCAATTAGGCAAAACCCCCACACTCTCAAATAAAGCTAGGGTTTATGAGCGCGAGCCAGATATTCGTGGCTCTGCATTTCCAGTAAACGGCTGCGGGTTCGCTGAAACTCGAACTCCAGCCGTCCGCCACTGTATAGGTTATCGATGGTGGCGGCGGCAGACATGATTAGCTTGACGTTCCGATCGTAAAACTCATCCACCATATTGATAAAGCGGCGCGCCATATCATCTTGTGCAGCCCCCATCACCGGCACATTGGATACCAGAACGGCGTGATAGATTCTGGCAAGCTCAATATAGTCATTCTGGCTGCGCGGACCGTCGCACAGGGCAACAAAATCACACCACAACACATCATCCGCAACGGAAATGGTAGGAATCTCGCGACCATTGATGTCAATGGACTCTCGGTCGTGGCCAAGCTCTGGAGAAAGGGATTCAAAACTGGTTTTCAGGCTAATGTGAGCGGCATCATCAAGAGGGCTATGAAAAATCTCTGCTTGCTCCAGGGCGCGCAAACGATAATCTACACCGCTATCCACATTCACGATCTCTGTATATTTGTTTATCAGCTCAATGGCTGGTAGAAAGCGAGCTCGCTGCAAACCATCCTTATACAGTTGATCGGGTACAATATTGGACGTAGCCACCAGAGTCACACCACGATTAAACAGCTTTTCCATTAACCCACCCAGGATCATGGCATCAGTAATATCAGTAACAAAAAACTCATCAAAGCATAGAATTCGGGTTTCTTCTGCCAGCATGTCCGCTACGGTATCCAATGGATTTTTCTCACCCTGCAACGCTTTTAATTCGTTATGTACGCGCTGCATAAAACGGTGGAAATGAATACGCATTTTGCGACGAAAAGGAAGGCAGTCGTAAAAAGTATCCACCAGATACGTTTTACCCCGCCCCACGCCACCCCAAAAATACAACCCCATACAAGGATCTTTTTCGTGGGCACGGGCAGTGGGAGAAATGCGAGCCCACAGGGAACGGGGGCGATTTTCATAGCGGTCAATCAACTCATGGTAAAGCCGCTCCAAATGCTCAACAGCCTTTTCCTGGGCCGGATCATGGCTAAAGTCCGACTTTTGCAGGTCTTGTTTGTATTTCTCAATCGGTGTCATAAACTCATCTACCCAGTGCGCCCATCAAGCGGCGCCAACTCTACCTTAGATTGCGCCTGCTTCCAACAATAGCTGTTTCACTTCCACTAGACGGCCATGGAAGAAGTGGCCAGCCTCATTCAAGCAATGCACGGTTTTGGGGGTGCGCACTCGATCGAACCAGGCTTGAATAGCATTGGAATCCACCACCTCGTCTGCATCTCCGTAAATTAGGGTAAGAGGACAAGGAAACTGAGTGATTTGATCGAAGTCATAATTCACTACTGCTGGTGCGATGAGCAAAAGATCCTCAATAGGATCACCCCGCTCCACCGCTCGACCACAGGCACTGGCCGACACAAAAGCACCAAAGGAAAAGCCGGCCAAACAAATACGATCATCAGGCCTTTCTTGCCGCACCCAATCAATTACCGCCAGCAAATCATCCTGCTCTCCAATGCCTTCAGCATATTCACCTTCACTTTTTTCCACGCCACGAAAATTAAATCGAACCACTCGATGCCCCAGATCTCTCCGCGCTCTTGCAACTGTGTGTACCACTTTATTATTCATGGTGCCCCCCATCAGAGAATGAGGATGGCAGACGATCGTTACATTTCCCCTGTGATTAGCCGCAGATTCAGGACAAGTTGTAATAGCCTGTAAATTGCCTTGCGGCCCTGGAATAAAAACCGGGGTTTCACCTTGGGGAAATGCCATTAAAAAACTCCTATTATAAGGCTGTGATTTCACACTATTTTACGCTTGAACATCTTATAAGCATGCTTTAGATATGTCATCCTACCCTTGTAGTATCTTATACTTAGAAAAACACTTTGTTGGAGGGGGTCTATGCAAGCCATTACCTTTATTACATTTTTTGTTGGTGCCGGTATCGGCGCGTTGAGCTGCTACCTGCTGTTAGCCCGCTCTAAGGCTCAGGGAAATATTGAACAGCAGTTGCGCGAGTTGCAGGAAGAGTTCACGGCTTATCGCGAAAACGTGAATACGCATTTTAATAAAACTGCGCAGATGGTGAATACGCTGACAGAAAATTATATGTCGGTGCAGAAACATCTTGAAGATGCAGCAGATTCGTTTGCTGAACCGCCCAAGAGCTTTAAATTGGAAAACACACTGCCCAGCAAGAAAACCGAATTCGTTTCGCTGGAAGCCAAGATCAAAGAGCCCGAAGCGGAACAGGAGGATGCGGAGTTTAACGAAGAAGATACCATGCGCCCACCTCGCGACTACGCCCCCAAAGACGGCAAAAAAGACAAAGGCACATTATCGGAAGAGTTTGGCTTGCACGATACGCAAACTCAGTAGTTTAAGATTCAAATATGGGGGCTTTGCCCCCTCTTTCAACCCATCAAATTTTTTAATTTTTCTACCCTTGAAAGCCTGATTTTTCCTCCCCATATCTTTTTCAACAATCGCTTCGTTAACACCACTTGAAAAAAGATGATGAGGAATACGCTAATGTCTATTGCTACTTTGAACCCTTGGCAGGTATTGGATCAACTTCATAACGACAACGTTCGTCGCTATCAAACCCGCCGCTGGCAGCCGGTGGTGGATATTTCGGAAGCAGACAATCAATATGAAATTCAACTGGAGCTTGCTGGCGTTAAGCCGGATCAGGTGCAAGTTGAATTTGAGAAGAATGTTTTGAAAATTAGCGGTGAGAAAGTTCGCACTGAACAGGAAGGTGTTGAGTACCGTTATCGCGAACGAACTACTGGTGAGTTTAGCCGTTCTTTTAGACTGCCTGAGGACGCGGATGGCTCGGCAATTCAAGCTAAGTTCGAGCTGGGCGTGCTCAACATTGTGATTCCGAAGAAAGTTCAGGCGCAGCCAAGGAAGATTGAGATTCAGATTGGGTGATACAAAAAAGCCTCTTCCAAAACAGGAAGAGGCTTTTTTAATTCGAAAGAGCAGAAAGCTTACTTAGCAGAGTGCCCAGTCAACTTCACTTCCACTTTTTCATGATCTTCTAAGCCCGCATAGTAGGCACGAAGAATCTTCAATACTTCTGGACGGCTGAAGTTATCTGGCACATCACCACCTTCAGACAAAGCCTTGCGTAACTTGGTACCAGACACCAATACGCGATCTTCTGCATCGTGCGGACAAGTACGCATGGAAGACATGGTGCCACACTTGTTACACCAGAAAGTCCAATCGATTTTTAGCGGCTGAGTGATCAAGGCATCAGTAGGAATTTCATCAAAGATGTGCTGCGCATCGAATGGGCCATAGTAATCACCTACACCAGCGTGGTCACGGCCTACGATCAAGTGAGAACAACCATAGTTTTGACGGAACAATGCGTGCAGCAAAGCTTCACGAGGACCAGCGTAACGCATATCCAGCGGATAACCTGATTGCACCACGGTGTCATTTACGAAGTACTCATCAATCAACGTTCCGATCGCATTTTGACGTACTTCCGCAGGAATATCACCGGGCTTCAATTTACCCAGCAAAGAGTGGATTAATACGCCGTCACAAATTTCTACAGCAATTTTAGCCAAGTGCTCATGAGAACGGTGCATAGGGTTACGAGTTTGGAACGCGGCAACAGTGTTCCAGCCTTTTTCCTCAAACAGAGCACGAGTTTCCGCAGGCGTCATATAGATGCCTTTGTACTTCTCAGGAAACTCACCTTGTGAGAATACTTTTACGGGGCCAGCCAGGTTCACATCGCCCTGTTCCATGACCATTTTTACACCGGGATGTTCGTCTTCTGTTGTGGCGAATACTTTTTGGCACTCATGGGCTTTGTCGATGCTGTATTTTTCTTGCACCAGCATGGAACCCATCACTTCACCTGTTTCACCATCAATCAAGGCGATTTCGGAGCCTTCTTCAATACTATCAGCTGTGGCTTGATCTACAGACTTGGTGATAGGAATGGGCCAGAACAGGCCG
>JBFKSL010000348.1:0-5190 GCA_041626995.1 Ketobacter sp.
CCAACCCATTGATTGCGGGTTTGCAATTAGGGGATCGTTGTGCGGTGGCAGTATGCCCCGACCAAGTTACCAATCGAAAACCCCACCCCGAACCTATTTTTAAAGCGTGCAATATGATTGGGGTGAAGCCTGAACACACCATTTATGTGGGTGATCACCTGCGAGACATTGAAGCAGGCAACCGAGCCAACAACACGACCGTTGCCGTGGGCTGGGGGTATTTGAATGAAGGGGATAAGCCAGAAGACTGGCAAGCGGATATAACCGTTAATACCACGGAAGAATTTAATGATTGGCTAGAGAAAGTGTTAATATAATAAAACACCCTTCAGGCGGATTCATCATGATCGAAAATCCTCACACCTATCAAGCGCCACAAAATCTTCTGAAAGATAAAATCATACTGGTCACCGGTGCCGGTGATGGCATCGGCAAAGCAGCGGCATTAAATTTTGCCCGCTTGGGTGCCACCGTTATTTTATTGGGCAGAACCGTGGAAAAGCTGGAAGCCATTTACGATCAAATTGAAGCCGAAGGCGGTAGCCAGCCTGCCATCGTGCCGCTCAACCTGGATTCCGCCAGCCATGTGGAGTACGAGCAACTGGCGCAAACCATCGAGCAGGAATTTGGCCGATTGGATGGGCTGCTATTGAATGCGGCCATCCTAGGAGATATGCGGCCCCTGGAATTTTACCCCATCAACACCTTTGAACAGGTGATGCAGGTAAATGTGAACGCGCAATTTATCTTGGTTCGCACTCTATTACCCCTGCTTAAACAGTCCGACCAGGGTTCTATTGTTTTTGCCACTTCATCAGTAGGCCGCAAAGGCCGCGCTAACTGGGGCGCCTATGCCATTTCCAAGTTTGCAATAGAAGGCATGATGCAAACCCTGGCTGACGAGCTGGTGAACAGCACCAATATTAAGGTAAATTGCATCAACCCCGGCGCGACCCGCACCCGCATGCGCGCTGACGCTTACCCGGCGGAAGACCCGGCAACAGTTTGCCCCCCTGAAGACATTATGGGCCTCTATAACTATCTGATGGGGCCGGAATCAAAAGGTGTCACAGGTCAAACTTTGGACGCTCAACCCAAATAGACGCCTAGCTGCGCTTGTTTTGGCCTCTTTGACGAGGTATTTTTGGGGATACAGGGTGTTTCTACCCCATAAAAATAAATACCAGGATCACAATAGGGGCCAAAGCCGTTTGTTTTTGTATCAATTGCCTAAATTTTGACGCTGTTCACAATACAGCCTCCCCCTTCCAAACAAGCGGCTATCTAATAACCAATTCAACCTACTGTAATATAAGGATATTCACACGCCAGGGCATTTCTTCGCCCAAAATGGCACAGTTTTGGCTTTATACCAGACAGGCGACAGCACATGTCACATGAAGAATACGATGAGGAAATTGTCATGAGCGCAACCTTAAATGCGCGAGTAGTTGACCTGGACAGCAATGAACTGGTGAATCACTACGGAGCTAGCACACTAAAATCCGAGCCACAGGCCCAGGCCATGGCTATCTCCAGAATGAATGCGGTTTTGCAAACCAGCATCGAGCTGCCAGAGATTCTGCGTCTTTTTTATAAGGAGATTCAAAGGGTGCTGGCCGTTGACGGTATTACCTTTGAGCACAAAGCCTATGAGTTTTCTCATGAACAAGGGGATACAGCCGGACACTCTTCCAGTTACCGAGTGCAAACTGACAGTGACTTTCTGGGCGATTTAACCCTTTATCGCATCATTGAAGCCTTTAATGATGAAGAATTATCCAAGCTGGATCGCTTTATTTCAGCTCTGGTTTTTCCTCTGCGTAATGGATTGCGTTATCGGGAAGCGGTTCGGGCATCTTTAACCGATGGTTTAACCGGTGCAGGCAATCGTATCAGTCTGGATTCCGTTTTGGATCGAGAGCTGGATCAGTCCAGCCGCTATGGTAACCCTCTTTCCATCCTGCTTTTGGATTTGGATCACTTTAAGAAAGTGAATGATAGCTTTGGCCATGTAGTGGGTGACCATGTGTTGAAAACCGTGGCGAAAACCATTCAGGCCACCAGCCGTAGTGCCGATCTTACCTTTCGTTATGGCGGGGAAGAGTTTGTGATTTTGCTGCACAAAACCGATGTGGCTGGTGCAAAAATCAGCGCCGAACGTATTCGCAAAACCATCGAGAAACTCAGTATTCGCTGCGGAGATAGCTTGATTCCGGTAACCGCCAGTATCGGTTGTGCCAGCTTAAGCCACGGCGAAACTAAAGAAAGCCTGCTGAAGCGAGCCGATAAAGCACTGTATATGGCCAAAGAGAAAGGTCGTAATCGGATTATGGTGGCTGAGCCTAATTTGGCGAATGCTTAACAAATTGGCATGACTCAATATATCGCCAAATACACAGCAGCCGAAAGCTTTTAAAGTGTCACCACTTGGCCTTCGGCTCTTCTGTGTTTTTCGGTTTTAGCAGACGGCAACCCAACGCGCTCACTTAATAACGCCGACGTCTCAAATACCCACCACGTCGCACTTCTTTTTCTACAGCTCGATCTGAACGGACTTTGGCGCGACCATAAAGGCCTGTACGCTTTCTTAGCGCTGCACCACAACTTTCCGCTAAACCATCGATAACCGCTTTATCCAACTCGATCCAGCGGCCCGCCTTCAAGCTGCGAGGCAATTCTACATCCCCATAGCGAACACGAATCAAACGGCTTACTTGAACCCCTTGGGATTCCCACATGCGGCGCACTTCGCGCTTACGACCTTCCCGCAAAACCACATGATACCAGTGGTTAGTGCCTTCCCCACCCTTATCCATGATTTCATCAAAGCTGGCTGGGCCGTCGTCTAGCATCACGCCTTCCCGCAGAGCAGCCAGGTTTTCCTCGGAAACCGCACCGTGTATACGTACCGCGTATTCACGCTCAATATTGGAGGAGGGATGCATTAATCGATTAGCCAGATCACCGTCGGTAGTGAACAACAGCAAACCCTGGCTGTTGATGTCCAACCGACCAATGGCCACCCAGCGCTGATCTTTTAACTTGGGCAGACTATCGAACACGGTTGGACGCCCCGCTGGATCCGTGCGGGTACACACCTCGCCTTCAGGTTTGTAATACAGAATCACGCGACGCACGCTCTCTTCTTCTGCGCTGAAAGCAACAACACGGCCATCCACGCGCAACTCATCGCCTTCTTCAATTCGATCACCCAAGGTGGCTAGTTTGCCATTAACAGAAACGCGGCCTTCAGTGATCCATTCTTCCATAGCCCGACGGGAGCCAAGGCCCACCCGTGCCAACACCTTTTGAATTTTTTCGCTCATTACCACTAAAACTCACAAAATAACGAAAACCTTGAGATTTGTACCCCAATAGCTCGTTAATACTTACAAACAGTCGAATAAAACAAATAAAAATAAATATCAGTATAGTTTACCGCGACGGGGTAAAAACTACCGTTACTAATGCAGCGTTCACTGTTGCAAAATCGTAACGAATTAAACTAACGTACACCGTACTAACTCTATGAATTTGAATTGGTTTCCTCTCTTTCCCCATCACTTTCTAAGGTTAATTCATCAGATTGGGCCATTTCCTGAGCTGACACATTTTCATCATCAGAGGCCATTTGGGTTGGCTCTTCTGGCTCAATGCCTTCTTCGATATTGGGTTCTACAGCTAGGCTTTCACTCAATTCCAGCTCGGCGTTGATGGTATCCAAATCTCGAATTTCCGCCAAAGAAGGCAGCTCATCCAAGTTTTGCAGATTAAAATAATCCAAAAACGTTCGCGTAGTGCCATACATAGCAGGCCGGCCCGGCACATCACGATGGCCAAGCACTCGAATCCATTCCCGCTCTAATAGGGTTTTGGTGATATGGGAGCTAACGCTGACTCCGCGAATTTCTTCAATTTCACCACGGGTAATGGGTTGGCGATAAGCAATCAGGGCCAACGTTTCCAGCAAAGCACGGGAATATCGGGGCGGCTTTTCTTCCCATAAACGACTTACCCACTCTCCTACGTCTTCCTGCACCTGAAAGCGATAACCTGAGGCCACTTCTTTCAGCATCACACCCCGCTCTGCGTAATCTTGTTTGATCTGCTGCAATGCATCCATCAGCACATCGGTGGTGGGGCGCTCATCTTCGGTAAACAGATTGGCCAGCTTATCCAATTTCATGGGCTGGCCTGCCGCAAACAATGCGCCTTCAATAATGCGTTTTACTTTTTCTTGATCAAGAGACATTGTTATCTTCTTCGTTATTCAAGCTTGTCTGCTCATCTGGCTCCGGCAGACTGATTTCGTCATCGTCCTGCTGGCTGAGCACCGGACCCTCTTCAGGCACAAAAGCAGGCTCGGCCGTTTCATCTTCTTCTGGCTCTGGCTCAATTTCATGGGCAGACTCACGCGCCTTCACATGAATGGGACCAAAAGATTCGCTTTGCACCAGCTCAACTAAAGACTCTTTTACCAGCTCAAGAATGGCCAAGAAGGTCACCACCACACCCAAGCGACCTTCTTCATAATTGAACAGGCTCACAAAAGGAACAAAGCGGTCTTGTGCTAACCGTTCCAACACTTGGGTCATACGCTCACGGGTGGATAGCTTTTCGCGGCTCACCTGATGGCTTTCAAACATATCGGCACGATGCAGCACTTCTTGCAGTGCCAACAATACTTCGCGCAAATCCACGTCTGGATGCGTTTTTTCTTTCTCGTACTTGGGAGGTTCAGCTTCGACCAAATGCACATCACGACCGACACGAGGCAACTCATCAATATCTTCAGCGGCCTTTTTGTAGCGTTCGTATTCTTGTAAGCGACGAATCAATTCTGCGCGAGGATCATGCTCATCATCTTCCGCTTCTACCTGACGAGGCAGTAGCATGCGAGACTTTATTTCACTGAGCAGAGCCGCCATTACCAGGTATTCTGCGGCCAGCTCCAGATTAAGGCTCTTCATCAAATCCACGTACTTCATATACTGGGAAGTGATTTGCGCAACAGGAATATCGAGAATATCCAGGTTTTGCTTTTTGATCAGATACAGTAGCAAATCCAACGGGCCTTCAAAGGCTTCCAGAATAACTTCCAACGCATCCGGAGGAATATACAGGTCTTGCGGTAGATTGGTGTACTGTTCGCCATAAACCAGGGCAAAGGGCATTTCTCCCTGCTGG
>JBFKSL010000349.1:0-5162 GCA_041626995.1 Ketobacter sp.
AGCCGCGCAAACACGCTGACGCTGATTCGATCGTTAATATCCAAAATAACAACAGACTCACCATTTGAATCAGCTTGTATTCGTTGTTTCTGTGCTGGGCACTGCACAATGTATTCGCAGCCAACTTCAAGGTTAGAAATCCTGAGCGGATAATTTCCTGGGGTTTCATCAGCGTGTAGCACCAACTCAAGCCGCCCGTCACAAACATACGCTTTACTAACAAATACTTCTGGATAGGGCGCCTCTTTCAGGTGTGGCCCATTTGTCAGTTCGGATGCGTATCCATGCGCTACTATGTCATAAAATGCTCCTGGTCTCGCAAAACGCGCCATCGCCAATTTAAACGTCACCCAATTTGATACGCCTTCGTAGCAAAGTTCTCCATTTTTAATCTTGGGCGGATGAAATTTATCAATACCATCCATAATTGCGTTAAAGATTTCCATATCGCCCATTTCTTTGGCCGCTAATGCTGTGGGCGCCATGGGCGCAAGTCGATTTCTTCGATAATTTCCAGGGTCAATCATGCACATAGATTCGGTTTTATGCTGAATGCTTTCTTTGCATTCATAATGAAAATAGCGATAAGATTCCCAACTTCTTTCTGAAAGCGACGGATACAATGGATGCAGAAGAAATTTAACAAAGGTGTCATTCACTTCCGTTCCCGCAAGCCCCGGCGGGGTCACCCCCCAGGCACTGGAACGAATCGGCACGAAGCGACCGTCTGCAGTCATAAATTCTTCTTTTAAAGATTTTTCAAAACAATCTTTTATACCTTCATACAATTTACTACCGTTTAAACGGTCGCTAAATCGCAAAGTATTCAACCCAAAGGGATTACACATGGTGTAAACCCAGTGCGGCTCACAGGGAAATAAGGTATAGGGTTCCTTTTTAAAATTTCGATTAATTGCCTCAGCAATCGATGGCAGGTCATAATTAAACTCTTTGCCATTTTTGCAGGTAAATTTTAGGCTATTGGGTTTATTAAAATAGTCATCACCAGTGGCCGCCTGATAGGTACCCAGCATCACCCCCAAGTAACCCGAAAACATAATATTGTCTCTAACAATCGGGTCCGGGTTAGCATCAAAGTTTCCCCACACATTTTCAATCTGCCAATATTTCCAGGCTTTTCTATCCGTCATTTTCAAAATCAGGTTTTTTTGAGCCTCAGACAAATACCCTTTAAAAGCTGGCGCATGGCTGTACTGAAGCAAAGCCAGTGCATACTGAGCAAAATTAAGCTGATAGCGCAACGCAGATGTACCAAAAGGCTCAAGCTCATCAAGCCCATTAAATTCATCAAGAGGCTGCAATGCTCGATCCAGAATGGCCTTTGCATGCTGTCTATCCTGCAACGTGAGCTCGCCACCAATAGTGCCAACAGCAGACCGAGTTGTAATCGGCTTGCGCTTGGAAAGTCGGCTATTAAATTCCTCGGCATTGTCTTTTGCCTGTTTAAAACGAGTTTCACTTTTAATCTTGAAATTCAGAAGCATAACGGCGCATGCGATAGGCAAAACATACTGGATAAATAACAGCTTCGGTTCGCCCCCCATGCTGGCTGCGATCAAAGCCATGCTCGTCCAGAAAATAGGCGCCCACACAAAATGTCCGGTGAGCGTAATCACGAACAAAAGCACGATAATGGGAAACAGAATGAAGTGACCCAGATACAGCAAGCCACCGCCAGGAAACATCATGCCAAGAGCAAAAGCATGAAGCGAAGTAGAAGACGTTAAAAAAAGCAACGCCAAAGAAAAGACGAAAACCGATAGATAAAGCGCAAAAGTATTTCGAATCAAACGAGAAGTGAGAGCACCATTTTTACTTTTTGGAAGCACGAATCGAGCTATTTCACCACGTATTATGTTAGGGTTTTTCAAATTCTGCATACTATTTACTACTGGCTTTTGTTAGATGAATTGTTTGCTAAATAAAAATGCGTTAGAAGCAAGGCCACTGCAGCCACACAAGGCACAACCCAGCGTGCCGCGGGCCAAAACTGAAATGCATAGGCATACCCAAATAGCTGCAATAGCTCACAGGTGCCTGCGGTGGCGGCATGCTCAGAAGCCCAAATGGCACCACCCAACCAAAGCGATAACACTGGTAACGCATTACCCGTCATTTTTGCCACCACAACGGCGCCGAAAAATAGAAACAGATTTGCTGCCGCTAACCACCAATAACTGCCAAGCATAAAGCCACCGCCAGGAAGCATAAGACCGAGCCCAAATGCGACCCATGCCTTGCCAGCCCCAAAACCAACCAGCATAAGACCCGCCACGGAAGCGACAATCCAGAGAAAGAATGATTGACAGCGCCAAATAAATTCGCATTGCACGGATACTTGGCCCCCCTATTTTTTGAACCAACTCAACATCAAGAACCCATGAGTTTCCACGCTTGAATAGGCAGTGTATTGATAATTTGCGAACTAACGGATAGAAATGTTGTTTATTATGAAGAGTATTAATTGATGGTAACTATCACAAAAAGAAGCAGCTCGCTGCTAAATAGTTACGAATCTCGGAGGCAAAGGTGTTGATAAGTTAAGAAGCTGATGGCACGCTCGCACCATGAGACAGAATCTAATTTTACCGGCCACTGTATCCGGCGCATATGCCCAACTACTCAGGGACTGGCTTCGCCAAGAACGCCCACTTAATTCAAACTTACTGGAAGAATTGGAGCACCTTCGCCCCTTGGAACGTGTACCCCTTACCACCTGGGAGCAGTGGCTGAAAAGCGCAGCAAAAAACCAACCATCACCAGACTTCGGACTTAAGATTGGCGCCCTAACAGATCACCGCCACCTTGGCCTTCTATCTCATTTACCTCGCTATTCGCCAACACTAGCAAGCGCTCTAAGTGACTATCTCCGGTTCGAAGGCTTGCAATACGGCGCCACCTGGGGACGCTTGGTAGAACTTCCAGAGGGCATCGGTCTTCGATGGCTTCGCCCGCAGCAACTTGATCTCCTGGTAGAAATAGTGGGCCTATCCTCTTTCTACGCCTATATCAAAAAATACTATGCCGCCAAAAACATCATTAAGGTTTCGTTTTCATTTCCCCAGCCTGCCGATACCTCCGCCTATGATAATTATTTCAGCTGTCCAGTAGAGTTTGACCAGAAACACTTGCAGCTGCTATTTCTTAGAGAAGCAATGCAATCACCAGTGGGACAACGTGACGAAGATCTACGAGAACGCCTGCATTCCATATCAGCACTGGCCTTGAACGTATCAGATCCGGCGAACGATTTAGTGCAAAGTTTGTTGGATTTCATGCAAGATTCTCTACCAGAAGGCGGCGCCGTACTGGAGCGCTTCGCCGAGCGTCAAGGAACAACACCACGGACGATTCAAAAACAACTGACAACCTCTGGACTAAACTTCAGAAAGTTATTAACCAGTGTCCGCCAAAATGCAGCTCTTCATTTCCTGGAGGACTCATCGCTTACTTTAGCGGATGTGGCCTTTCTATTAGGTTACAGCGAACAGAGTGCTTTTAACCATGCTTTCGTAAGCTGGTTTGGAAAAACACCAAAATCTTATCGTGAGTCTACAGGCTAATGGGCAGGCGCATGCCTCATCCCAAACGCACACGATACACTTCTGATAAAGGAATTTTACCTTGACGCGCAGCTTTTAACGCGTTTTCAGTTAGTGGTTTCATACCATCCTGGAGCGCAATTTTTGCGATTTCATCGGATGACCGTTGTTGATTCAATGAACTGCGTAAACGGGGTGTCATTTCCAATAATTCATACACCGCCATACGACCGCTGACTCCAGTGTTGTGGCAAAAATCGCAACCTTGTCCTTTTTTAAACGATTCCTCAGCACTGATGCCCAGAACTTTGCGAATTTCCGGATCGACTTTTTCTTCCGCTTCACATCGAGGACAATTACAACGCACTAACCTTTGTGCTAGCACGCCTACCAATGCACTGTTCACCAAATAAGACGGCACACCGATTTCAATTAAACGAGTTACTGTACTGGCGGCATCGTTGGTGTGCAGTGTGCTTAATACCAAGTGACCGGTTAAGGCACTTTCTACCGCCATTTTCGCGGTTTCTTCATCACGAATTTCACCCACCATGATGACATCGGGGTCATGGCGCAATATATGGCGCAAAGCGCGGGCAAAGGTATATCCGGTATCGTGATTAACCTGGATTTGGGCAATGCTATCCACATGGTATTCCACTGGGTCTTCCACGGTGATGATATTTACGTTCGTGGACTTAATGTGATCAAGGGCGGTATAAAGCGTGGTGGACTTTCCAGAACCAGTGGGGCCGGTGACCAAAAATATTCCACTGGTGCGAGTCAACATGTGACGCAATTTTTCTGCATCGTCCTGTTCAAAACCTAAAGCTTCCAAACTTTTTAACGCAAACTGCGTATCCAGCAAACGAATCACTACACTTTCGCCATGAATGGTGGGAATCACCGATAAACGCAAGTCTACCGTTTTATCCAGGTAATGAATTCGTGAGCGCCCATCTTGCGGCAAGCGGTGCTCAGAAATATCCATGTTTCCCACAATTTTAATTCTGCTCACCAGCGCAGGTAATAATTTTTTGCTGAAGGATCGAACCCGCTGCAACACACCATCAACCCGAAAAAACAAATCTACTACGGACTCTCGTGGACGAATATGGATATCGGATGCCTGACGCACCATGGCATCGGATATCACGCTCTGCACTAACTGCACCACTGGCCTTTCATTGCCCATGGCTTCTTCAGCATCGGCATCCAGATGAAACGGTTCATCAGCAACGAAAACGGTAATGTCATCCAGCGCCGTTTGCATTTCCTGGCTGCCATAATAATTACTGATGGCGTAGGCAATATCTTCCGTAGAAGAGATGCAAAACTCCAACACCTTGCCGGTAATAAAGCGCACCATATTGATGAGTTCAGAATCCGATGGATCAGGAAGCGCTACCATTAAGCGATCGCCATCCAGCAATACAGGCATAACCATATGCTTGCGGGCAAAATGTGCGGGAAGCGCATTCACTGCTTTGGGATCAATATCAAACTTGCGTAAATTTACGAAGGGCACGCCAAAGCGCTGACACAACCCCTGGAGCACCTGCTCACGACTGACCAAACCCTTATCCACCAAAATATCGC
>JBFKSL010000350.1:0-5152 GCA_041626995.1 Ketobacter sp.
CCTGATGAGCAACAACCAGGAAGTCAAAGAAACCGACCGTGAATTCGACGTGTGGGATGAAAGTGGGCACTGGCTAGTGCTATTTATTCTGCCCCTTGCTGCAGCCGCTTATCGAAAAGGCTGGCTGGGTTCATTTCTGATTCCGCTAATAGGCGTAGCCTATGCTTCCAGCTATTCACCAAAAGCCCAGGCTTTTGGTTGGGATGACCTCTGGCAAACCCAAGACCAACAAGCCATTGAGTTATTACGCAAAGGCAATGTGGAGCAGGCCGCTGAAACCTTTAACGACCCAAATTGGAAAGCCAGCAGCCAATATCGTGCCGAAAACTTTGAAGCGGCGGAAGATCTGTTTAGCCAAAGCGAGGGCGCTGATGGTTTATACAACCAAGGCAACGCTCAGGCCAAGCAACAGAAATTCGATGAAGCCATAACCTCTTACCAGAAAGCGTTAGAATTAAACCCCGACATGGAAGACGCTCAGCACAACCTGGAACTGGTAAAAAAAGCTAAAGAGCAACAACAGCAAGAAAACGATCAAAACCAAGAATCCGGTGACAAAGGCGATCAACAACAGGATTCTGAGCAACAACAAAATCAAGACCAGCAAAATCAAAATGATCAGCAACAAAACCAGGATCAGCAATCAGACCAAGAACAACAGGATGAACAACAAAATCAGTCCGAGCAGAACGAATCTGAATCCGATCAAGAACAAACTGAACAAGAGCAACAGCAGCAACCATCAAAAGCTGAACAAGAACAGCAAAATCAGGAACAACAAGAACAAGAGCAAACCGCCATGCAACAACCAATGGAACGCACCGAAGACCAACAAGCTCTGGAGCAATGGTTACGACGGGTTCCCGATGATCCAGGCGGATTGCTTAGAAGAAAATTCCAACAGGAATCACAATTGAGAAACAATGCTCCCAGGGGAGAAGAAATATGGTAACCCTGTGCCGAACACTTTTTATCTGCTTAACCTTATTGTTTAGTAGCTCACTACTGGCAGTAGAAATCGAAGCCAAACTCGATAGCCCTACAATCAGCATAGGTGACACTGTAGAACTTACCGTTACGGTAAACGAACAAGCCTTCAATTCAGAACCGGATTTCAGCATCCTAAAACCGGACTTTGAGATATTGTCTAAACGACAAAGCTCTCAATACAGCATGATCAATGGCCGCATCACTTCATCCACCAGCTGGATTCTCACCCTGCTTCCAAAACGTCAGGGCTATGTAGCCATTCCACCCATCCGTTATGAAAACGCCATCACCAAAGCACTTAAGTTGCATGTGAGCGCACGCAAAGATGTAGATCCGAAAAACACCAACCAATTATTGTTTGTCGATGCATCGGTTGATAAAAAAGAAGTATATGTACAAGAACAACTAATCTATACCATCCGAGTATTCTGGAGTAGCATCGAACTGTTCGACTCTTCCTTCAGCGCTCCACAAATTGATGATGCAGTGATGGAACAGTTAGGTGATCGCCGTAACTATCGTTCCACCATTAACGGGCGAAGCTACGAGGTGATTGAATTTCGCTACGCTGTTTTCCCTCAAAAGAGTGGCGAACTTACCATTCCCCCAGCAGAATTACTTTCCACCGTATTTGCCAACAGCCGCCGTGGTTTTGGCCGCGATCCATTTAATGGCAAACAAGTCCGTCGCACTTCACCTGAATTAACCATTAATGTTAAACCCAAACCAGACTCCTATCCGGCAGACAAACCCTGGCTACCCACCCGATCATTACAGCTACAAGAAAACTGGGCACCCAAAAGCAAAGAAATAAAAGTGGGCGAACCGGTAACACGCAGCATAATAATGGAAGCTGATGGCTTAGCCGATACCGTTCTACCCCCGATCCCCACACCCAGCATTCCGGGAATCAAAGTTTATCCCGAGCAAGCAAATACCAACAGTACTGTTGGCGCCCATGGCATGGTGAGCAAACGCGTTGAAAGTCAGGCCATCATTGCTACACAACTAGGTACGATAGAAATACCTCAAGTAGATATCACTTGGTGGGACGTAAATGAAGAGGCGGTGAAAGTAACCTCTTTGCCCGCACGTAAAATGACAGTGGTTGGCAGCACCGCGCCCGTACAAACGGATTCCACCATTACCAGCACTCCCGCTTCACTTGCAAACAGCACTGATGTGGCACCACAATCGCTACAACAAATGCCCAACTCGAACAGCACCTGGCAGTGGATAGCCATAGGCTCTCTGGGGTTATGGCTTGTTACTGTTGTTGCTTTTATTGGCCTGTACTTACGAGGAAGAAACAAATCTACTCCCAGTGAAGAGGCGGAACCCACATTTACCAGTGCTCAGCTAAAATCGGCTAAAAAAGCATTGAAAGAAGCCTGCAACCAAAACGATCCCAAACAGGCAAGAGAAGCCCTGATCAACCTGTTTAAACAACACTGGCAAGACAATAGCATTAAAAACCTGGATCACATTGCTCAAAGATCCAATAATGAACCCCTAAGCAGTGCCCTACTCAACCTGGACAAATGTTTATACCAACCCAATGCCAGCAAATGGGAAAGCGGTTTTCTACTAAAAACAGTTGAAGAAGGCTTAAGCAAAACTCACGATAAAGCGAAAGAGAAAGACCTGGCACCTTTATACCCAACCTAGGAGGGGAAATTAATGAGCCTTTCACTGTATGATGTATGCGTTCCCAGCTACCTGCAATCCCTTAGTGCAGTGGAAAAACTGCTAATTAAAGGCGAGCAATTCTGCCAAGACAACAACATAGATACGGGAGAATTTTTAAAAGTTCGCCTCCGAGATAATATGTTCCCGTTTAGCTTTCAAATTATCTCCATAGCCCACCATTCTTTAGGTGCGATCAAAGGCATTCAAGCCGGTGTTTTTGGTCCACCGGAAGTTAAGTCGGAATTGAGCTATGCAGAACTATGCCTGTTAATCACCGATGCAAAATCCGCACTGGAAGCCTTACCTAAAGACGAAGTAAATAAGCTCTCTGGTAGAGCCATGAAGTTCAAAATGGGTGGATTAGAACTGCCATTTAGTGTTGAAAATTTTATATTATCGTTTTCTTTGCCCAACTTTTATTTTCACGCAACAACCGCGTACGGAATATTACGTATGAAAGGCGTTGAAATTGGCAAAACAGACTTTTTAGGACAGATGCGGATTAGCAGTTAACCTCTAATCCGTATTTTCAGCTTCAATGACTGCTTTCAGACGATTTAAAGCGATTCCTGAAATAATTTGGTTATACATTTTAAAAGCTAAATGATTGAGCTTACCCAATAAATCTACATCCATGTCGTAAATCATCTCGCGACGAAAATGCGTAGTGCCATCTTCATTTACTGACATGGTATAAATCAAATCGAAATGCATTAACCCAAACAGGTCTCGACCCATAAGACGCCATTTATTTGGTACCACGTGCTCAGCCACAGTCCAATATAATTTTGGACCTCTCAACTGCCCGAATTTTAGAGTCTCAACTATTCTCTCGTTCTCTGTGGCAGAGTGGTCATCCGCACCTCTTGTGGTAAACGTATTAGGGTGCCACTCACTCCAATGGCTTGCAGTGGTTGCATAGTCGAACACATCTTCTATGGGGCTATCTATATCGGTTTCTTTTACGATAGTTGTACGAACCGTGTCAGCCTGTACAGCAAGTGTGAAAACAAGAAAAACAAGGAATGTCGAAACTTTTGTTAGTTGACGCATCATAGACTGCTCTCCAATTTAATTATCTGGATATTGCACAAATCGGCCTTGCGTTATAAAAATGTGCTACCTACTACAGTTGGAGCGAGTCTAACACGGTAAAAAACCGGTATATTGAATGAGAAGAAAAACGAGTCTCGATTTGCCAGTGGCAATTAGCAGTTTTTGCTAGGTAGGTAAATTTAATCGCGATCAAACGACCACAACAAATCCACCGCATTACTTTTACCGCTGATCACTTCGAAATAAAGATTATTGCGGATGCGATAATTTAGCGTAATAGTGTTCACTGCTTCGAACATGCCCACGCCATAACGAATCATCAGATCAGGGGTAATATAGCCGCTTATACCCAGTTCACTGCGATCTTCCGTGCTGCCAGTAGACAGCGCGAGATCTTCGATACCCAACATATCACCAGCTTTGCGCGTTAATCTTCCGGTTCTGGCTTCCAGCGCCATACTGATGGCGGCTTCTGCCGCGATACTGGATTCTGGCGACGCCTCTGTATTGGGTGCCCTTCCGGTCACCAGATAATGAATCTGTTCTTGCTGAGGCATATCGGGAATGGAAAAGAATTCCACCTCAGGATTACTGGCTCGGCCATTTACCTTCACCCCCACCACCACATTGTCACTGACACGATCTCGCACTGCCGACAGGCGCAGCAGAGGATTATCAATATCATCAATAAATACCAAGTCACCCTCACTAATGGACAAGGTTTGCCCATAAGCCTGGTAGCTGCCTTTTTCTAATCGAATAATACCGCTGGACACAATTGGGCTGCCAGGGTTTTGCTTTACTCCCAAACGGCCTTCCAAATGCGTATCTAAACCAAACCCTTTAAAGCGCACACGCTCACCTAATATTAAAGTAACCTGTGATGTGATTTCCTGGGTAATAGAATCAGGCCGCTCGCTCCCTACAATTTCTGCGTCTTGAGAAAGAGAGATCGCCTGTTCAGGAAGTGATTGCAAATGCACTCTGGCTTCAGGAATGATCACTTCACCACTGATATTGATTTCTCTTGCTGAAATTCGAGTGGACAACTTAGGGGATAAATAAACGGTAATATTGTCTTCAGGCTGATAGATAAGGTTATTGGCATTGATATTTAACTGCGACCACCATTCCTCTTTCCAGTCGAACACGCCAGACAATATTCCCTGATTGTTCTGAACCAGAAAATCACCTTCGAAACGCATTTGATAATCGGGCGAAGCCTGCAAGCGAATCGTAATGTTCTCCACTTTTTCCGGCAATGAGCCGTGTTGAAACATGCCCTCTGATAATGTGGCGTTGCCTTCAAAACGGGGTTTCTCCAATGAGCCACTCAGTTCGATATCGGCTTCAAGCAGACCGCTAAACAGGTCATTTTCTTCCGTTAGGAATAGCTTTGAAATCGGTGCTAAGTTGA
>JBFKSL010000351.1:0-5143 GCA_041626995.1 Ketobacter sp.
CCATTGTCATGCCATGATAGCCGCCCTGAAATGCAATCACATTGGTACGGCCTTTAACTTTTCGTGCAATCTTTAGAGCCGCTTCTACTGCGTTGGTGCCAGTTGGACCGCAAAACTGCACGCGGTAATCCAAGTCTCTGGGCTTTAGTATCTGTTCCTGTAAAGCAGAAAGAAATTCTCCCTTGGCTTGGGTGTACATATCCAAACCATGAAGAATGCCATTATTACTCACGTATTCAATTAACCGTTGTGTAATCAAATCAGGATTATGGCCGTAATTGAGCGCACCGGCTCCCGCAAAAAAATCCAAATACTGCGTACCGTTTTGGTCTTCAATATAGGAGCCTTTTGCTTTGGTGAAAACCGTTGGAAATGCCCGACAATAGGAACGCACTTCAGATTCGCACTGCTGAAACACATCAATTTGCATTCAAGGCCTCATTCATTATTGTTGTTATCGGTTAATAGTGTAGATATGGATTGTGCCAACTGCTTGGCATTGGTTCCTTGCATCATGGATTCATGACCACCTGGAACCGTTTGCGTCGAGGTAAATGCCAAACTGCCCTTCCAGCTTTCACATGAACTGGTGCCAGTTTGGTTTTGCTCTGCAGTAAAATGATGCACATTTGCGTTCAATTTTTCCACTTTATATTGTGTTGCAATCGTGTGATTTTGTACCGCAACTTTGTATATTCCCGTAAATTGCAACAAGGATAACTCTGGCGGTAGCGTGCCGCTATTCTGCCCCGCTTTATATAAGGTTTCTATATAAGCATCTGTTTTGTTTTCGGTTTTCTGCTGAGCCAGAACGGGTGCCGACTGCCCTAAAGCAGCTGCAAGTATTTGCTGATCTGACTTTATGGACGAATTAAGGTGCGCAGGACTAAATGTATCCAGCATAACAATATGCTCAACGCTTTCACCACCCTGCTCTAATTTTCTCGCTACCGCTGTAGCAATTATTCCACCGATAGACTGACCTAATAGACGGTACGGCCCCTGTGGTTGAACCTGTTGCATGGCTTCAACATAGGTATCCACCATCTGCTCTAGGTTTTCAAAAGGCTCTGTTTCACCATCCAAGCCTTTCGAGCGAATGCCGTAGATGCTGAATTCATTCGCCAAGGCTGCTGCGAGATCAGCATAACAAAGCACGTCTCCACCTACCGGATGTATAACAAACAGCGGAGGTTGCGAGCTTTGCTGCATGGGAATGATAAGATCCTGTGTAGAACCACCCTCATCAATTAGCTCGGAAAGCTTTTCAATGGTTTGGGTTTGCAGCAATGCAGCAACCTGTAGCTGCAGACCAAATTCCTTATTCAGCTTGGCAATGATACGCACACCAATGAGAGAGTGCCCGCCAATTTCAAAGAAGTTATCACGAATACTGATTTTCTCTTGGGGCATTAGACTTTCCCAAATGCTCGCCACTTTTTCTTCCGTATCAGTACGTGGTGGAATGTATTCACCTGAACTGGTCTGAATGGCTTCTGGACGAGGCAACGCCTTACGGTCCACTTTACCTGCTGGCGTAAGAGGAAGCGCTTCCATAATGGTAATGGATGCAGGCACCATAAAATCAGGTACCGAGGCACGCATCAGAGCACGCAGCTGGCTTGGGTCGATTTCTGCGCTCTGGTCAGTTGCTACGACATAAGCGGCTAAAGCAGTACCACCAGGAAGGTCATCACGCACTATAACCACGTTCTCGCGAACACCTTCAATCGCGGAAAGCGCAGCCTCTACTTCGCCAAGCTCGATACGGAATCCGCGCACCTTAACTTGGTTATCCACTCGATCCAGATACTCTACGGTTCCATCGTGTAGCCAACGGCCAAGATCACCGGTTCTGTAGAGTGTGTCGTTTTCATTGTAGGGATTTGCTACGAATACCTGCTCTGTCTTCTCAGCATTTTTCCAATAGCCTTCACCTACTCCAACCCCACCGATGCAAATCTCACCTGGCACACCCGCTGGTAATAGGCGCATTTGGTCATCCACAATATAAACTGAAAGATTGGGCAAAGGTTTGCCAATCGGTACGGATCTTTGCTCACTTGGTAACAAGCTTGAAATAGAACACTGAATAACATCATCGGCCGCTTCTGTTGGCCCGTAGGCATTCACCACTGGAATGTCCGCATACACTGATAACCAAGCGTTGACGAGGTCGACCGACACGGCTTCACCGGTGGCCATCATCCATTTTAAGTGGGGTAGCGAGCGCTCGTCTGTCGGCAAAGTGCGTACGTACTCCATAAGTAACTGCAATGCCACTGGCACCAGTTCAACCACATCGATTTGGTGTTCTTTTACCAACTCAAACAGTTTACGGGAATGTGTAACGTCATCCAAAACCACCACTTTTCCACCGCAGATAACCGGACCAAGGAATTGCCACACAGAAATATCTGACGAGGAAGGAGCCGTTTGTAAGAAACTGAAAGGACCATCAAATTCAAGCACTTCACGCTCGGCTTCAATATGATTTAACGCTCCATCATGACGAACGATCGCTCCCTTTGGCAGGCCTGTAGAGCCTGATGTATAAATCATATAAGCTCGGTTTCGTGGCGTAACAGGAAGATTAGGGTTAACTTCAGAATGACGAGTCAACTTCTCAGCATCGCGATCGAGACACAGTATTGTTACTTCCTCCTTTGCAGAGCTCGCCTTATCCAGCAAGTGCGATTGCGTGATAAGCACCTTCGCTGCAGAGTTATCAATCATATACGCAATACGATCATCAGGGTATTTAGGATCCATAGGTACGTATGCTGCACCCGCCTTCATAACACCCAAAATACCGACTAAGAAATCACAGGATCGATCAGCACACAAGCCAACCAAATCATTGGGTTGAACACCGGTGTCCAAAAGGAAATGAGCCAACTGATTAGCTTTACGATTAAGCTGTTGATAGCTGTAGTGATGATGATCATCAACGATCGCTATGCTCTCTGGCGTTAGAACAACTTGATTCTCGAATTTTTGGTGAACACACAACGTAAGGTCGTAATTACGATGGGTATCGTTCCAGGTTTCCAGCAACTTAACCTTTTCACTGGGCGAAGTAACCCAATGTAATTGATCAAGATTAAGTGTCTCGTTTGCAATAACTTGTTTACTTAAAGATTCAATCCTGGTCAACATATCAAAATCTGAAAATAGATGACCATGATAAAACAGATTCAATTTTAATTTATTGGCGACTTCCGTTACGACAAACTGAACGTTATTGGCAGGGTCGCTGGGTGTGCCTTCTGGGTAAAAAGTCTGCCCCAGAAATTCCACACCATTTAAAAACTGGTAAAAATTAAACATAAAACCAATGCGGCCACGGGGGCTGAGTTCTATCTGCTTTCCAATAGATATCAAACGTTGGTTTTTTATGGTTTTCTGGAAAGTTTTGGCATATTGCAGTAACGACCTAAAATCTTTAACCGGAGTAATTTCATCCTTTGCGAATACAAAAGGAATTTCTTGAATATAACAACCATACCCTTCATTATGCCCTTTGATTCGTCCGCCCATTGTTTCTTGAATGACGAAGTCTGAGTCAGGTCGACAATAAGCCGAAATAAGCAAACCGTATAGGCATTTAAAATACAACGCTGGCGTGATTCTTTGACTCCGACAAAAATGTTTTACCTGATGCCAATGATCATCGGACAGGAACAATTCTTTGGTCACAAAATGCGACGGAGCAGGAACCGGTGCAGGAACAGTAAAATCAAGCGGTTCTACGTTACACAGTTGGTTCTGCCAGAAACCAAGCACATCGGCTGTATCCATATGGCCGCGGTCATGTTGTATGTATTCCGAAAACTCCGGTATCGATATGACAGGCTGTTCTCCTTTGCCCAGCGCATCATACACTTGAATCAATTGAAGCCAATAAACGTGAAGCGAAGCGCCATCCAGAACCGCATGATGAACCGCAGTTGAGACAACATAATGGTCATCGGCTAACTTAAATACTCCATGATCAACCAGTTGTTCACCTGTTAGTAAATAAGGTCGATAGATAAAGGCTTGAATGGCTTGGATAACATCCGTATCCGTTGCCTGACTCATATCAAACAGCTTTAGATCAACACTCTGCTCTTTCCTTACTGCAAGATATCCCATGTCGAGATAATCTGGCTCTGCTGTAACGAATTCAACTCTCAGCATCTCTTGCCTGTCGGTTAACCACTGTATGGATTTTTCCCACAAGCCCAGATCCAGTTGCCGATTAATATGAATGTGCCAACCGTGACTACTTTGCAAGCTGTTTGGATTAACCAAGTTATCCATAAACATGTCATATTGCATTGCAGTGAGTGGCAAGACTTTCTCGTAGACGTTCTGATCCAGGTTTAATGCTGACAACAAATCATCTTTGTTTACCAATTCAATTGAATCGATGGGCGCTGTCAGGTTTGACAGCAAATTAGAGCAGAGCAGCTTGTAATGCTCGACAAGATCTCTAATAGTTTCACGCTTAAATAATGCAGTGCTGAATTCCAAAGAACCGGCTAACTTATCTGCATTCAGACTCAAATTCATGGTTAAGTCGAACTTGGAAGTTTGAGTGCTAGCACCCATTACCTCCACTTCAAGATCACCTACCTTGGCATTTTGCAATACCCCATCAACGTTAAATCCACCTTGATCTAACAATTGAAATGCGACCTGAACCAAAGGGGAATAAGCAGGATTGCGTGGCACACCTAAACGCTCAACAATGAGGTCTACGGGCACATCACCATGAGCAAATGCATCAAGAACAGTTTGCCTTATGGAATAAAGTGCATCTTCAACGGAGGGATTTCCACTTAAATCTGAACGTAGCACTAGACTTTGGATAAAGAATCCTATGACAGATTCTAACTCTTGAGAGTGTCTGCCCAGGGTGGGCACACCGACTACGACATCTTCTTGCCCGCTATATCGAGCCAACAATAGTTTCCATGCTAACAATGAAAACATAAAAGGTGTAACTGCTTTGTCTGCACACACTGCATTTAATTGAGTAACAAATCGACTATCAAATTCAAAAGCTAATGTCTCCCCCTCTGCCCTTTGCACATCCGGACGTTTGAAATCCAGCGGTAACTCAAGTAAAGAAGGTGCTCCTTGAAGTTGTTTTTGC
>JBFKSL010000352.1:0-5132 GCA_041626995.1 Ketobacter sp.
ACTGTGTGCTGGAATGGCGCACTCTACAGGAGCAGAAGCTAGCCGAGCGGTTAGGTGTGCCCTATGGTGGTGCGTGCTCTGGGGTGGAAATGCCACCCGGTATTATGAGCAAAAGGCAAATTGTCCGATTTGTGCAGCACTATGAGCGTTTAACCCGCCATATGTTGCAGAACTTGCCCGAGCAAGCCGATGAAGTGTTTTTTATGAATAAGAATCACCAAATTATTGATGTGGTGATCCATGGCCAGTAAATCGTTTGTGGTATTTTCTGATCTGGATGGCACGTTATTGGATCACCATGATTATAGTTTTGATGCGGCGCTTCCTGCTTTACATGCGTTAAAGCAACAACATATTCCTGTGGTATTGAACTCCAGTAAAACGCAGCCGGAAATGGAACGGCTACGTGAACAAATGGCAAACTCTTCTCCATATATTGTTGAGAATGGTGCAGCGGTCATTATTCCGCACGGAACATTTGGTAATGACAGTCAGCAAGTAGTGAACTTTGCTGAGCCATTGCAGCGGGTGCATTCCGTATTATTAGAGCTTCGTAAGCAAGGTTTTCGCTTTTGTGGTTTTAACGATATGACAGCCAAGGAGGTGGCTGTCATTACCGGGTTAAACCCTTCTGCTGCTGAATTTGCCAAGCAGCGTATCGCTACTGAACCCATGCTTTGGCAAGACTCTGAGGAACAACTGGTTGCGTTCACTCAGCAATTGCAGCAGCAGGATTTGCAGCTTATTAAAGGCGGGCGCTTTTATCACGTTATGGGACATTACGATAAAGCGGATGCAATGGTCTATTTAATGGATCGTTATCAACAAACCGACCCAGAAAAACAATGGTGCTCTATTGCTTTGGGCGATAGCCCCAATGACGAAAGAATGTTGGAGAAGGCTGACTACAGTGTGGTCATTAAAGGTGTTAATTCTGATAGCGTATTGCAGAATTGTACCAAAAAAAATGTGATTCGTTCGGAGCAGAAAGGCCCCGTAGGTTGGAATGAATCCATCTTAAGGCTTCTAGAATTGGAAGCATAGATACATGTTCGGAAATTAAAAGGCGAAAAAATGGGCGATTTTTATCAAAATGGAATTATTACCACGCTGCATAATTTGCGCAGCCGTTCAGTGGAAGAATTTGAAAAAGAACTAACGGCATTTTCTAAAACCAGGCCAATGTCATTAGTGTTGCCTTCTTTGTTTTCTGAATTGGAAGGCCCAGCATTAAAGAATATTGTAACGGAATTGAGTAAGGTTCCTTATCTGTCAGAAATCGTTATTGGTCTGGATAGGGCAGATCAAAGCCAATATGAATACGCATTAAAATATTTTTCAGAGTTACCACAACACCATCAAGTGCTATGGAATGATGGTCCGCGCTTAAGGGCGCTGGATGAAGAGTTAAAAAGTCATAATTTAGCGCCCACAGAAATGGGTAAAGGCCGTAATGTTTGGTACTGCTTTGGTTATGTGTTGGCTTCTGGCAAAGGGAAATCCGTTGCTCTGCATGATTGCGATATTCTCACCTATGATCGTGGTTTGGTTGCGCGTTTGATATACCCGGTTGCAAATCCTAATTTCAATTATATGTTCTGCAAAGGCTACTATTCTCGCGTTGCAGATTCCAAAATGAATGGACGAGTGAGTCGTTTATTGGTAACTCCGCTTATTCGTGCCTTGAAAAAGGTATGTGGCCCCTCTGACTTTTTAGATTATCTGGATAGTTACCGTTACCCTCTGGCTGGGGAGTTTTCTTTTCGGGTGGATGTGATTAGCGATTTGCGTATTCCCAGTGACTGGGGGTTGGAAGTGGGTGTGTTATCAGAAATGAAACGCAACTATGCCACTAACCGTTTATGTCAGGTGGATATTGCTGACACCTATGATCACAAACATCAGGAGTTATCGGCTGAAGACGCCAGTCATGGCTTGTCTAAAATGAGTACTGATATTTGTAAAGCCGTTTTTCGAAAGCTGGCCACTAACGGTGAGATCTTTTCCAACGAGAAATTTCGAACCATAAAAGCCACCTACTACCGCATAGCATTAGACTTTATTGAAACCTATCAGAACGATGCCATCATAAATGGTCTGAAATTTGATAGGCATTCTGAAGAGCAGGCGGTAGAGCTGTTTGCACAAAACCTAATGTCTGCGGGGGCGTACTTCCTGGATAATCCAATGGATACCCCTTTTATTCCCAGCTGGAACCGAGTAATCAGTGCCGTTCCAGATGTTATGGAGCGTTTGAAAGAAGCTGTGGAGTTGGATAACAAAGAATTTATAGGGTGATGGCCATGGTTGAAGAGCTGCAACAAAAAGTAACTTCCATGCTGGATGTAGTGTATCCCGATATTGATACTGCATTTTTGGCAAAGCAGCTTGTGGAGGCCATGGATATAGGTGATTGCTGTAATTTGCCTGCGGGTCATCGTAATAATTGGGATCAGTCGGATATCTATTTGATTACCTATGCTGATACCCTGTTAAAAAATGATGAAGCTTCGGCAGAAAAACCATTGGGGACCTTGCATCGATTTTTGAAAAGCAAACTAAGCGATGTGATTTCGGCTGTGCATATATTGCCGTTCTTTCCCTACAGTTCGGATGATGGTTTCTCCGTTATGGACTATCTGGCAGTGAACGAATCCCACGGTGATTGGGAAGACATAGAGCACATTGCCAATGATTTTGATTTAATGGCCGATTTGGTTATCAATCATATGTCAGCTCGAAGCCGCTGGTTCGATAACTTTAAAAAACGAATCGATCCAGGTAAGGACTATTTCTTTGAAGCTCACCCCGACGATGATATATCAGCCGTGGTGCGCCCCCGCACATCACCCTTGTTAAACCCCGTGCAGACCGATGATGGGGTGCGCTTTGTCTGGTGCACCTTTAGTGAAGATCAGGTGGATTTGAATTTTAAGAATCCCAAAGTATTGGTGGAGTTCGTTAATATTATTCGTCACTACTTGGATCATGGCGTTAAGATATTTCGTCTGGACGCCGTAGCCTTCTTATGGAAGGAAATAGGTACCAGCTCTATTCATTTACAGCAAACTCATGAACTGATCAAAATTATTCGTACATTGGTGGAGTGTCGTAACCCGGATGCCGTGATCATCACAGAAACCAATGTGCCAAATCGTGAGAATCTTACATATTTTGGTAATGCCAACGAAGCTCATGCAATTTACAACTTTTCGTTGCCGCCGTTATTGATCAATACTCTGATTACCGGAAATTGTCGCCATTTAAAAACCTGGTTGATGAGCATGCCTCCAGCACAAATGGGTACTACCTATTTGAATTTTATTGCATCCCATGATGGTATTGGCTTGCGCCCAACCGATGGTCTGCTTAGTGACGAGGAGCGGAATCTATTGGTGAGTACTATGCAGGATTTTGGTGGACGCGTTACCTATCGCCGTTCGCGGGAAGGTACCGATAAGGGTTACGAAATTAACATTAGTTTGTACGATGCCTTAAAGGGATCGGTAGAGGGGGGGCAGGATAAATGGCAATTGCAGCGTTTTATTTGTGCTCATGCCATTATGCTGGCTCTTGAAGGTATTCCTGCTATTTATATTCATAGTATGTTTGGTACAGAAAACGATTACGCGCGAATGGAAAATACAGGCCGAAGCCGATCCATAAACCGTAGCCAATGGGATATTGATCAACTTGAAGAGGAACTCGAAAACAAATACAGCCATCACAGTAAAGTGTTTACCCAGTTAAGTGAGCTAATTGCCATTCGTAAACGCCAGCCAGCATTTCACCCTAATGCCACCCAGTTCACGCTGCATCTTGGTTTGCAGATTTTTGGATTCTGGCGTCAAAGCATGTTGCGGAACCAATCCATTTTCTGCATTAACAATATCAGTGCTGAAACCCAACAAATTCCGTTGAGCGATATTAATTTGATCGGCACTGATAATTGGGTGGATTTAATATCCGGTCTGGAAATTGAGGATCAGGCTGGCACCTTAACCCTTAAGCCATATCAAGCTGTATGGATAGCGAACGCGATGCATTAGCGGCTTTTAACAATTTTTGTTTTAACTTGGGGTCAACGGGCTTCTTGCCAATCCATATGCCGAACAAAACTTGTTTAAAATCAAAACCGGGAACTACATGAACCAGTTCGTTGTTGTATAGCACGTGAGTTCCTTCCCCGGGCACGTATAGAAAGTCGAACTGGTCGCCGTCGTTTACTGGGAATTCTCTGACCTCAAACACTTCGTCTAGCATGGCCGCGTATTTTTTGTATTGCTTGCCTGCGGAAAGCTTTAATCCATCCTTAATGGATGACATTAGCATGCTTTTGGTGATGATAGATGAGGTTATGTTTAGGCGCATCAGTTGCGGTTCGTTAGCGGCAATAATGGCTTCTGCTTGTGGGCTGGTGTTGGGTAGGTAAAGGCCTGCAACGTATACGTCAGTAAAGAACTTGCTGCGTTCCCCTGAGCCATTCAAAAATAATTCATGACCTAACAGTGTGATTTGCCCTTGCATGGGGACGCCCTCATTGGTTTTTCCATTGGCGTTTAACACTGGGGCGGCCAGTAATGCTAAGAATAATAACCAATATTTCATAAGTTTGGTCCTCTGATGCCCCTTAATGGGGCAGATTATAAGGATAGCGTGGCGCCAAACTATCGCTTTATAGTCTTATCTGACGGCTGCTGGGTCAATTGCCTGCGTTGATTTAGCCTATGGTAAACTGTGCCGCTGATGAAAACCCTTGCTGAAGTTCGAGGATTTAATGGCAAAATCAAGAAGTTATGATGTGATTGTAATCGGTGGAGGGGCTGCGGGTTTAATGTGTGCTGCGCTTTCTGCGCAACGTGGCAAACGTACTTTGGTATTGGAGAAAAGCCCAAAGGTTGGCAGAAAAATTCTGATGTCTGGAGGAGGGCGGTGTAATTTCACCAATCAGTATACAGCTCCAGAGAATTTTATTTCCAAAAACCCTCACTTTTGTAAATCCGCCCTAAATCGTTATACCCAGTGGGATTTCATAAGTTTGGTTGCGGATTACGGTATTCCTTATCATGAGAAAAAATTAGGCCAGTTATTTTGTGACAATAGCTCAAAAGACATTTTAAATCTGTTGTTGG
>JBFKSL010000353.1:0-5131 GCA_041626995.1 Ketobacter sp.
CCTGGTCTTCATCGGGATGATTATGGATCCCTTTGGCGCCATCGTACTGGTATCCGGCACTGTGGCTCAGGCGGCCTACAGCCAGGGTATCGATCCCCTGCATTTCTGGATGATCACCCTGGTGGCGTTTGAACTGGGTTACCTCAGCCCGCCGGTGGCCGTGAACCACCTGTTGACGCGGCAAGTGGTAGGCGAACAGGAGATAGAGAAAGCCAAGGAAGAAACCCGTGGCAAGAGTTTCTGGATTCGCCACGAGCGCTATGTTCTGCCGTTGACCGTAATGGGTATAGCCCTGGTGTTGGTAGCATTCGGCCCCCTGGTGTACCAACAATATTTCTGATACTGACATGGGGGCAACGCGAAACGTATCCTGCGCTATACTGAGAAGGTAACCCTGGTCGCCTTCTATTGTTTCGACTGTCCGCTTAGTTTTTAAACCCCCTATCCGAAGCAAAGTAGATGACTAACCTAGTAGATGAATTGATCAACCGGTTGAACCTGGAAAGCATTGAGCAGAACCCGTTCCGAGGGTGAGCCGGTATGTGGTCGGCCGTAATGTGTTTGGAGGTCAAGTGATCAGCCAGACCCTGGCCGCAGCCTATCGACCCCTTGAGGAACAACGTCAGTGTAATTCGCTTCACGCCTATTTCCTGCGCCCCGGCGACATGAACGCGCGCAGCTTCAATCAGGGCAGGATTTACCAAAACGGTAAACTGGTGGCATCAGTGTGCCAGGAAGCCCTGGTACGGATGATCAAGGGCTGATTTTGAGTTTCTGATGGCATCCATCGATTAGTACGAGCCACTTTCTGAAAAGTAATTCACCTCTACAGGCTAGGAGTGACACGCATTTTAGGAGGGAAAATCCCTAGAACACAGAACACCTGATTGAAACCATAATCAATCTAAAAGAAATGCCTTCAATATCACGGTGGCGTCGTATCTGTCTCGGTCTTGTTTCCTTTGATTATCTGAACGGTGACCGATGATCAACTTTAAAGGGTACACCTCCCTACACAGGATGTCATTTTGCAATCAGTTCGACGGTATTTGGCCTACTCGCTGAGCTACGGTGATATAGAGGAAATGCTTCCGCATCATTTTATGAATTTATCAGTGAACCTAAAAACTATATGACACATATCAATTAAATATTCATTGAATTGTGCAAAAGTTTCATTGGTTGGTTGAACATACAAATAATTTCAGGCGCTTGGTTTTAGCCCTCTACTCAGTAGTCTAGCGGAGAAAACATATGAATATTAAACCGTTGCCGGTGAACAGCAAATTCCATGACAATTTCGACAAATTTGAGCGTGTGTTAAATAGCGCGATTCGTAACTACGACAAAGCTAAGGGTTTGATTGGTATCGGTGGAAGAAAGGGGCGTTATGACGATTATAATTTCGAATTTGTAGGCGGGGCTAATGATAAGCTTCGAATTAAACATTATGACAAGAGTTTGCGCATGCTTTGGAAAGCTGAGCAGCATGCCCCTCATACTGGAACTGATTTTAAAGATTTAACAAAAGATGAAAAAGCGTTTCTAACTCAAGCAAAAGATTCGTTAAGTGTTGCTGAAAAGAAAGAGCTGGATCGCTACTCAACAGAAGAATACAAGGCACTAATAAACTCTCATTACACTCAAGAGCAAAAGCAGGCGATCGTTAATGTCTTGTCACTGATTGCTCATGGCGAAGCATATGCCTGGATGGTGTCAGCGGAAGTGTTGGTTGATGCGGAGAGCACGGGCGGTAAGGCTGCTGTTACTATGCAAGTTCTTGAGGAGGCGAAACACTTTGTGGTCTTGCGTGAATTGCTATTGGCTTGGGATTGTGAAGTGCCAAGATTCCTTGTTTGGGAATACTTAGTAATGGAGCGTACGCTAAAGTCCAAGGGGCTCGAAAAGTTCTTTGGCATGAACGTTCTTGTTGAAAATATAGCAATGGGTCTTTTTGGTATGTTTGGAGAGATGCCAGGGCTAGAAATTCTAAAAATGTTCCACTTGGACGAATCCAGGCATTGCGCACTGCCAGTTAATTATTTTGATGAGTTGCCGATGTCCTGGTGGCAAAAATACAGCCCTTATGCTCAGTTGCGCCGATTATCTATGGTGCTTCCTGCTATTCCTTTGTTGGTTTCGATTGAAAAAGACATGGCAGTATTAGGTGTAGATTCTCTAGAGTTTGGAGGATCGTTGGTTCGAAAAGTTTTTCATATGACGGATCGAGTTGGATTTCATATGGTAATTCCTCCCGTCGTATTAACAGAAATGTTAAATGATGCCTTCAACATGTACGCTAAACTTACGCGGAAAGGCCATGATTACATTGATTTTATGAGTTCGGAATCGGTTACTGGTGATGAGATGGCAAGGATCGAAAAGGAGGTGTTCGATCTTTATAGGGCGGGTAAAAAAGTCACCTCTGAGACTAGTGGAAAAATTCTAAATTGGGGCCGTAAGGTAGCATAAGCTAAACTGCTTTATATGAGTCTAATGATCGTTTTTTGTGCCACTCTTTAGAGTGCATTTTCTGAATGCCTCCTTAATCTAAAGGAGGCTTTTTTGTAACAGAAAAACACATAAATGCTAGTATGGTTGAGCGGAACGCAGCGACATTTGATTTCCTCACCATGTATATGTTGGAAATTACCGCTAATAAATTAATGAATCACTCTATTTAACAACTCCCATAAACTAACCCAGCTAATAAGCCTGTTGCTAAATTAAGTGCAAGGTAAGGTGCCCATTTTCTTGCAGATAATGCCCAGCATTACTTCGTCAGCACCACCACCAATAGAGCTCAAACGCTGATCACGGTAGGCGCGGGAAACTGGGTTATCCCACATGAAGCCCATACCTCCCCAGTACTGCAGGCAGGCGTCTGTGACTTCACGCACCAAACGCCCCGCTTTCAACTTCGCCATGGAGGCTTTCAAGGTCACTTCCATGCCATTGATGTAGCCATCTACCGCGTCATAGGTCAACGCACGCAGAGCTTCTACTTCGGTTTGCAACTCCGCCAGACGGAAGTGAATTACCTGCTGATCCAACAGCGGCTTACCAAACGCCTGGCGCTCGCGGGTGTATTCAATAGTGGTGTTAATGCAGTGTTCCATGGACTTCAGTAATCCCGCAGCGCAATACAAACGCTCTTCCTGGAACTGAATCATCTGATAGGTAAAACCCATGCCCTCTTCACCAATCAGGTTCTTCTGTGGGACGCGCACCTCGTCGAAGAAAATCTGTGCAGTATCGGAAGAACGCATGCCCAATTTGTCGAGCTTTTCCGAGAATGAAATACCCGGGGTGTTGGTAGGCACGACGATCAAAGATTTGCTCTTATGAGGCTTGTCACCACCGGTATTGGCCAGCAGGCACAGATAGTCCGCTTGGGTGGCGTTGGTGATCCACATTTTGGTGCCGTTGATGATGTAGTCGTCTCCGTCTTTTACAGCGGTGGTTTTAATATTGGCCACATCAGAACCGGCGTGAGGCTCACTCACAGCAATTGAGCATACTGCATCACCTGCAATGGCTTTTGAAAGAAACTCTTCCTTGATGTAGTTGCTGCCAAACTTGGCCATGGCCGGTGTAGACATATCGGTTTGCACACCGATGGCCATGGAAACACCGCCACTGGCAATGCGACCTAGCTCTTCAGAGAACACAATTTGATAACTGTAGTCCAATCCCATACCGCCGTACTCGGCTGGCTTGGCGATCCCGAGAAGACCAAGGTCGCCCATTTTTTTGAACAACTTATGAGCTGGGAAGATACCGTCTTTTTCCCATTGATCACAGTGGGGATTAATTTCTTTATCAATAAACTGGGCAATGGTACTACGTATCGCTTCGTGTTCTTCAGTAAATCTCATTGTTATTCTCTCTCGCTTATATTGTCTGTGACTACCTACTCTACTTACGGGAAAAAACAATTACTTAAATGTAGGCAGTTTCATTGTCATTGTTGTTATCCGTTATATTTCTGTGTGCGCTTTAGTTATCTGCTTAATTCCGGTGTTCGCGGGAATGAGGGGCCATTTATAAGGCTTTTCGTGATTAAAACCCATACTGACGTGACGCTAGATCACGCATAATTTCTTCCGATCCCCCGCCAATGGCATTGACGCGCACTTCACGGTAAATACGCTCCACGCGATTGCCACGGATATAGGAAATACCCCCCATAATCTGCATGGCCTCACGAGCACAAAATTCCATGGTCTGACTGGCCTGCACCTTACACATTGCGATATCGCCAGCATTGGGCTTACCATCCATCAACTGTTTGGAGCATACTTGGATATAGGCTTGAGTGGCGTTTATGCGCTGTTTCATATCAGCAATTTTGTGACGGATCACCTGATGGTGGGACAAGGTCTTGCCAAAGGTCTTACGCTCCTGGGCCCACTTTACTGCATCTTCGAGACAGACGCGGGCGAAGGCTTCCATGGACACAATCAACTGCATACGCTCCAGATTGAAGTTGCCCATAATGGCTTTAAAACCTTCGTTTTCCTTGCCCACCAAGTTGCCTACAGGCACTCGCACATTGTCGAAGTATAAGGTCGCGGTATCGGATGCCCACCAGCCCTGTTTTTTATCCAGCTGCGTGCGGCTAACGCCCTCGGCATCGAGAGGAATCAACAGCAGTGAGATACCGCCCAGCCCAGCTCCACCGGTACGCACGGCGGTGGAGGCCCAGCTAGAGTACATGCCACCTGTGATAAAAGTTTTGGAGCCGTTAACAACATAGAAATCTCCATCGCGCACAGCTGTGGTGATTAATTGCGCCACATCGGAACCCGCACCGGGCTCTGTCACCGCCAAAGAAATACGCTTTTCACCCCGGATTACAGCGGGGCCAACCTCTTGCTTAACTTCCTCGGAGGCCAGTTTCAAAATGGTAGGCAGTGAAATACCATGCACGGTGAGAGCGGCACCGACACCACCGGCACCAAGACGCGCCAACTCTTCATAGATGATATTGCCGTGCCATACATCCAACCCTTCAGTCAGGCCGCCGTAGGCCTCGGGATAACCCACGGCAAACATGCCCACTTCAGCAGCCTTGGGGAAGATCTCATCAGGAACCTTGTGATCCTCCTCCCATTGGTCGGCATAGGGC
>JBFKSL010000354.1:0-5122 GCA_041626995.1 Ketobacter sp.
CGCTGGAATTTCCGTGGACAGGACAGTACGCATGGTAACTCGTTGTCTCACCGTGCTCCTGGTTCCATCGGACAAAACCAAACTCCCGGTCGTGTTTTTAAAGGTAAAAAGATGGCTGGGCAGATGGGAAATCGCAAAACCACCGTTCAATCACTAGAAGTGGTTCGAGTGGATGCTGAAAGAAATCTTCTTTTAGTCAAGGGTGCGGTTCCGGGTGCGGCTGGCGGCGATGTGGTCGTTTTACCGGCTGTTAAAAGTTAATCCAAAGAGGATTAGCGGATGAATCTGAATATTGCCTCTGGCGGAACTGTGAGTGTGTCAGAAGTGGCGTTTGCAAAAGAGTTTAATGAGCCTTTGGTTCATCAGGTGGTGACTGCTTATATGGCAGCTGCTCGCCAGGGTTCCAAAAAGCAAAAGACTCGTGCCGAAGTGCGTGGTGGTGGTAAGAAGCCATGGCGTCAAAAGGGGACAGGTCGTGCTCGTGCTGGTACGATTCGCAGCCCATTGTGGCGAAGCGGTGGTGTAACGTTTGCGGCTGTTCCTCGTGATCACAGTCAAAAAGTTAACCGAAAAATGTATCGCGGTGCCATGCAGTGTATCTTGTCTGAGTTGGTTCGCCAGGAGCGGCTGGTTGTGGTTGATGCTTTCGAGCTGGAGCAACCAAAAACCAAGTTGATGGCTGCCAAGCTGAAAGATTTGAATGCTGAAAGTGCGCTGATTGTTGCCGATGAAGTAAGCGAAAACGTTTATCTGGCGTCACGCAACATTCCTAAAGTAGATGTTTGCGATGCGCAAGCTGTGGATCCAGTGAGCTTGGTTGCTCATGACAAAGTGATTATCACAGTAGACGCACTTAAGAAAGTTGAGGAGCTGCTGGCATGAACCAAGAGCGAATTTTCAGCGTCTTAAAAGCGCCGCATATTTCTGAAAAAGCAACGTTGGTAGCCGATCAAGGTAACCAGTTTGTATTTAAAGTTGCTAAGGATGCCACCAAGGCTGAAATAAAAGCTGCGGTTGAGCAATTGTGGGAAGTTAAAGTTAAGTCAGTTAAAACTCTGGTAGTGAAAGGCAAAAGTAAGCGTTTTGGCCGTACCATGGGCAAACGTTCCGATTGGAAAAAAGCTTATGTGTCACTGCAAGATGGTTTTGATATCGACTTTCTTGGCGCAGAGTGAGTGAGGAGCAAGGCTAATGGCATTAATTAAAGCTAAACCTACATCACCTGGTCGTCGCTTTGTAGTCAAGGTAGTAAACCCTGATTTGCACAAAGGTGCCCCTTATGCGCCTTTGCTGGATACAAAGTCCAAGAAAGGTGGTCGAAACAATACCGGTCGAATCACTACCCGACATAAAGGTGGTGGTCACAAGCAGCATTACCGTATTGTTGATTTCAAACGAAATAAAGACGGTGTTCCTGGTGAAGTGGAGCGTATTGAATACGATCCAAATCGATCTGCGAATATTGCTCTGATTAAATATGCTGACGGTGAGCGACGCTACATCATAGCTCCTAAAGGTGTTGAAAAGGGTGCCCCGATCCAGTCTGGAGAGGATGCACCAATTAAGGCAGGTAACAGCCTGCCTTTACGCAACATTCCTGTGGGTACTGTTGTTCACTGTATTGAGCTTAAGCCTGGAAAGGGCGCGCAAGTGGCTCGTAGTGCAGGCGGATCGGCTCAGTTGCTGGCTCGCGAAGGTACCTACGTAACTTTGCGTCTTCGTTCTGGCGAAATGCGTAAAGTGTTGTCTGAGTGCCGCGCCACTATCGGTGAGGTTGGTAACTCAGAACATAGTTTGCGTTCACTGGGTAAAGCAGGTGCCAAACGATGGAAGGGTGTTCGCCCAACTGTTCGTGGTGTAGCGATGAACCCAGTTGACCACCCACACGGTGGTGGTGAAGGTAGAACGTCTGGTGGTCGTCACCCAGTGACTCCATGGGGTGTGCCTACCAAGGGTTATAAGACTCGTAAGAATAAGCGCACGAACAAGTTGATTGTTCGCCGTCGCGGTTCGAAATCGTAATACGGATTAAGAGGTATTTATTGTGCCACGTTCATTGAAGAAAGGTCCGTTCATCGACGAGCATCTTTTGAAGAAAGTTGAAGAGGCGGTAGAGGCGAACTCTCGTAAGCCGATTAAAACTTGGTCTCGTCGATCAATGATTCTTCCAGAAATGGTGGGCCTCACTATTGCGGTTCACAATGGTCGCCAGCATGTGCCTGTTTTTGTATCTGAGCACATGGTTGGTCATAAGTTAGGTGAGTTTGCAGCGACTCGTACATATCGTGGTCATGCTGCAGATAAGAAGGCTAAACGCTAAGAGGTTTGGTGATGGAAACTACAGCTAAGCTACGTAGCGCTTTGGTCTCTGCTCAAAAGGCAAGGTTAGTAGCTGATCAGATTCGCGGCCGCAAGGTTGATGATGCTCTGAATATATTGGCTTTTAGCACAAAAAAATCTGCTCACCTTGTTAAGAAAGTGTTAGAGAGTGCAATCGCAAACGCTGAGCATAACGATGGTGCTGATGTTGATGAGTTGCGCGTATCTACTGTTTTCGTAGACGAGGCAATGACCATGAAGCGAATTCGTCCCCGTGCTAAAGGGCGCGCTGATCGAATATTGAAGAGAACTTGCCATATCACGGTCAAGGTATCTGATAACTAGGAGACAGGCCAGATGGGTCAAAAAGTTCATCCGACCGGAATACGTTTAGGAATTGTTAAAAAGCACACCTCTACTTGGTATGCCGAACCTAAACAATATCCAGAATACTTGTTAACTGATCTTAAGGTTCGTGAGTACCTGTTCGGCAAGCTGAAATCAGCTTCCGTCAGCCGAATCGAGATCGAGCGTCCAGCAGAAAATGCGCGTATCACTATCAAGACAGCTCGTCCTGGTATCGTGATCGGCAAAAAAGGGGAAGACGTAGAAAAGCTACGTAAAGAACTTACCCAAATGATGGGCGTGCCCGTTCACGTGAACATCGAAGAAGTTCGCAAGCCTGAGTTAGATGCTCGTCTGGTAGCAGAAAGCATTGCATCTCAGCTAGAACGTCGCGTTATGTTCCGTCGCGCTATGAAGCGTGCTGTACAGAATGCCATTCGCCTGGGCGCGAAAGGCATCAAGGTTCAGGTTTCCGGTCGTTTGGGCGGTGCAGAAATTGCCCGTACTGAGTGGTATCGCGAAGGCCGAGTGCCTCTGCATACACTGCGTGCTGATATTGATTACTCAACAGCTCGTGCAGAAACCACTTACGGCACCATCGGCGTTAAAGTGTGGATCTTCAAAGGTGAAATCCTAGATGGAGATCTTGAGCAGCCAGAAGAGCAAAAAGCCAGTGCGCCTAAGCGTACTCGAGCTAGCTAAGGGTTAGAAAGATGTTACAGCCTAAACGCACTAAATTTAGAAAGCAGCATAAAGGCCGCAACCGTGGACTGGCGCAAGCTGGTAACAAGGTTTCTTTCGGAACCATCGGTTTGAAAGCCGCTAGCCGTGGCCGTCTCACTGCAAGACAAATCGAAGCAGCTCGTCGAGCCATGACTCGTCACGTAAAACGGGGCGGAAAAATCTGGATTCGAGTTTTTCCTGACAAACCAATCACTGAAAAGCCGTTGGAAGTTCGTCAGGGTAAAGGTAAGGGTAACGTAGAGTATTGGGTAGCTGAAATTCGCCCAGGAAAAATGCTCTACGAAATGGAAGGTGTTAACGAAGATATCGCTCGAGAAGCGTTTGTTCTGGCCGCCGCCAAATTGCCTATTAAAACCACTATTGTTACACGAACGGTGATGTAATGAGAGCGAGCGAGTTAAGACAGAAATCCGAAGCTGAGCTCCAGGAGCGTTTGCTTGGCTTGTTGCGTGAGCAATTCGAGAATCGCATGAAAAGCGCCACTGGTCAGCTGGGTCAAACTCACGTGATCAAACAAGCTCGTCGTGAGATTGCTCGTACCAAGACCATTTTGGCGGAAAAGAAGCAGGGTAAATAAGTATGACTGAGCAAACTGCGGAAAAAACGCGCACTCTAACCGGTAAGGTTGTGAGTAACAAAGGTGACAAATCCGTTACCGTTGTGGTTGAGCGCAAAGTAAAACACCCTGTTTATGGAAAGTTTGTACGTCGCTCTACACGTTTTCACGCTCATGATGAAGCGAATGAGTGCAACAACGGCGATATCGTGACAATTGAACAATGTCGTCCACTTTCGAAAACCAAATGCTGGCGTTTGGTGAGCATAGACGAAAGAGCCAAAATCTAAGCGTTTGCTTAGAGGCTTTTTGAAACTTATTTTGGAGACTGGAAATGATTCAGACCCAAACCGTATTACAAGTTGCTGATAACAGCGGTGCTCGCCGGGTGCAATGTATCAAAGTGCTAGGCGGTTCCCATCGTCGCTACGCTGGAATTGGTGACATTATTAAAGTTTCTGTGAAGGAAGCAATTCCTCGCGGTAAAGTGAAAAAAGGCGATGTTATGACCGCCGTTGTGGTTCGCACCTGTCACGGTGTACGCCGCCAAGACGGATCGTTGATTCGCTTCGACGAGAACGCAGCCGTGTTGTTAAACAACAACAAGCAGCCTATCGGTACTCGTATCTTTGGCCCGGTAACTCGTGAACTTCGTGGCGAACAGTTCATGAAGATTATCTCTTTGGCTCCAGAAGTGCTGTAAGGGAAGGTAATCACTATGTTAAAGATCAAACGTAACGACGAAGTTGTAGTAATCGCAGGCCGAGATAAAGGCAAGCGCGGCAAAGTTATTAAAGTGCTGGAAGGTAAGTTGCTGGTAAGTGGTGTGAATATTGTTAAGAAACACCAAAAGCCCAACCCCCAAAAAGGTCAGCAGGGTGGAATCGTAGAAAAAGAAGCTCCAATTCAAGTTTCTAATGTAGCGATCTTCAACCCACAAACTCAAAAAGCGGATCGTGTTGGATTCAAAGTCCTGGAAGATGGCAAAAAGGTTCGTTGTTTTAAATCTACGAACGAAGTCATTGAGGATAAGGCGTAAGCCTTTAGCTAACGGGTTATAGCAATGAGCAGATTGAAAGAAGTCTACAAAAACGAAATCGTTTCCAAGTTGCAAGAGCAATTCGGATACCAGAGCGTAATGGAAGTGCCGAAGATCAC
>JBFKSL010000355.1:0-5119 GCA_041626995.1 Ketobacter sp.
AGCGGGTGGTGATGTGCCTGATCCTCTAAAAAATGTGGATGTTCACTCTTTGGATCTCGGGTTGTTGCAAGCCGGTGCCAGTGTGAAAGGTGAGTTTGAAAACCGACTTAAATCGGTCATTGAAGAAGTAAAAAGCTCAGTAAAGCCTATCATTATGTTTATTGATGAGGCCCACACACTCATTGGTGCTGGCGGCAAAGAAGGGCAAGGCGATGCAGCCAACCTGTTAAAGCCTGCGCTGGCTCGTGGAGAGTTACGTACTATCGCTGCTACTACCTGGGCTGAATATAAAAAATATTTTGAGCGTGACCCTGCGTTAACCCGCCGCTTCCAAGTAGTGAAAGTAGAAGAGCCAGACGAAGACAAAGCCATTAATATGATGCGTGGCATCGCCAAGATGTTGGAGAATCACCACAAAGTACGCATCATGGATGAAGCCATTGAGTCTTCAGTTAAATTATCCCATCGATATATTCCCGGTCGTCAGCTGCCAGACAAATCGGTAAGCCTGCTCGATACCGCCTGCGCGCGGGTAGCGCTAAGCTTAACCACAACACCATCCTCTATTGAAGATTGTCGTCGCAAGATCAAACAGGATGCTTCTAACATCGCCATGTTGGAAAAGGAAAATGCCGCCAGTGGAATTCATCATGAACGTATTGCAGAGCTGGTGAATGCCAAACAGCAAACTGAGAAAGAATTGGAAGAGTTTGAAGTTCAGTGGGAAAAAGAGAAAGGATTGATTGCCGAGATTCGTGAACTGCGTGAAAAAATCGAAAAAGATTTTATGCAGAAGCAAGCGGGTGAAGAGCGTGAACTAAACGATGACCAAATTGCAGAATTAAAAGATCAACTTAAAGCGAAAAATGCTGAGCTGACAGAACTTCAGGGTGAACATCCATTAATGCAGGCCGATGTGGGTGGGCAAGCCGTGGCGGAAGTGGTAGCCAACTGGACGGGTGTACCGGTAGGTAAAATGGTGAGCGATGAAATTCAATCGGTTCTCGCGCTTAAAGATAGACTGGGTGAGCGCATTATTGGTCAGCCCCATGCATTGGAAGCCGTATCCCAAGCCATTCGTACTTCCCGTGCGGGGTTAACTGATCCGCGCAAACCCATTGGTGTGTTCCTGTTTGTGGGCACCAGTGGAACCGGTAAAACAGAAACCGCATTGGCTTTGGCTGATCAACTGTTCGGTGGCGAGCATAACGTTACTACTCTGAATATGTCTGAGTTCAAAGAAGAGCATAAAGTTTCCATGCTGTTGGGTTCACCTCCAGGTTATGTGGGTTATGGTGAAGGTGGTGTGTTAACTGAAGCGGCTCGTCGCAAGCCTTACTCCATTATTCTTTTGGATGAAATGGAAAAAGCCCATCCCGGCGTGCAGGATATTTTCTATAACCTGTTCGATAAGGGCACCATTAAAGATGGTGAAGGTCGCGACATTGATTTCAAAAACACCGTGATCATTATGACTTCCAATGCCGGTGAAGACGCCATTCGTGCTATTTATAATCAGGCAGAGGTGCGTCCTGATCCAGCAGTAGTTTTGGATAGCATTCGTCCAGAACTAATGAAGTATTTCAAACCTGCATTCCTGGGTCGTACAACATTGATCTCCTACAATCCATTGGATGATGAAGACTTGATGAAGATTGCGGCCATTAATATGCGTCGCATCGAAAAGCGTGTACGTAGCCATTATGGTGCTTCCTTTAGCTATGATGAAGATGTGCTTTTGCATATCGTGGCTCGTTGTCAGGAATCTGAAACGGGTGCACGTAATATCGAAAACATATTGAATAAGACCTTGCTGCCAGCGCTAGCCAGTGAATGTTTGCATCACATGGCAGATGATCAACCCATTGGCAATATGCATGTGGGTGTAACAGAAGAAGGTGAGTTCAATTACCAAATCAGCTAACAAAAGCGGATACCAATATGAGCAGAGCAACGATTAACACCGGTGGCATACCATTCATGGAAAAACAAGATGGTGTGACAACATCACAAAACCAAAAGCCCTGCCACATATTGGTATTAGGGGATTTTAGTGGCCGCAATCATCGGGGTATGGATGATGCGGCCGCCTTATCCCAGCGCAAGATTTGGGAAGTGACCAAAGATAATTTCGAAGAACTGTTTTACAAACTGGAAGTGACCCTGCAATTGGCTATTGCCGATGAGCCCATTCGCTTTCATGAGTTCGATGAATTGCACCCTGATTACATTTATGACCGGGTGGATTTGTTTTCTAAGTTCCGTGCGTTAAAACGCAAGTTGAAAGATAAAAGTCGTTTTGCTGAAGCGGCAGAGGAAATTCAAGGCTGGGCAAATCAATCAGCTAATAACACAGCGCAAGTGGATGCTTCCCAGCAAGAATCCAAGCCAGTCTCCCCCAACGACGGCTCCGCTCAGGAACTTCTTGATGAGCTGTTGCATTCAGTGCCTGCGCAACAAGCTCAAAAAGAAAGTGTTCAGCAGCTTATTCAAAGTATCATTGCCCCTTATGTGGTTCCCAGAGCAGATCCGCGCCAAGGGGAGTTAATGGAATCAGTAGATCAAGCTGCCAGCCATTTGATGCGAAAGATCATGCACAGCAGTGCCTTTCAATCTATCGAAGCCAGTTGGCGTGGTTTGTATTGGCTGGTGCGAAAATTAGAATTAGACAATAATCTGAGACTGTTTGTTGCTGATGTAAGCTTTGCCGAAACCATTTTAGATAATCAAGCCCATGAAGAATCAACAACTCAATTACACCAGCGATTAGTTGAGCAGCGTGCGGCAGAAGGTGCAGTGCCCTTTAGCTATATCGTGGCAGATTATCAGATACAAGATCAGTTAGATCATTGTGATGGCCTGGCTAATTTGGCCAGCGTTGCAGCTGACAGTAATGGAATTTTATTGGCGTCAGCTTCAGAAAAGGTTGCTGGCTGTAAAGGCTTATCATTACAGCCTGAGCCTGATGATTGGCAACCATCGGAAGACTTTTCCCTACTTTGGCAGGCCATGAGGGAGCAGGAGTATGCCCGTTATGTTGTATTAATGGCGCCTCGATTTTTACTTCGTTTACCCTATGGAAAACGTACTAGCCCCACTGAAAACCTTGAATTCGAGGAATTGCCTCAAACAGTGCAGCATGAATTTTATTTGTGGGCCAATAGCTCGTGGTTGGCTGCGCTTATATTGGGTAATGCCTATTCTAATCATGGTGTGTTAGATCGTTCTCTGCAACAAATAGCAGGTTTGCCTTTGCATGTGCAAAATGTCTCTGGTGAAAGTCAGGTTATGCCCTGTGCAGAAATTTTAATGCTGGATAGAACTGCCAGTGCATTACAAAGCAAAGGTGTAAACACGGTTCGCTCCGTAGTGGATAAGGATTATGTCATTATTCCTGATCTGAAATCGTTTTCAGAATTGTGCGATGAATTGCCGGTTCCTTGGGTGTATACCGATTAATGGATTGTTGGAATATTTGATAAATATAATGGTAAGCAGGTAAAAAAATGGCAGACGTGAAAATTCAGGAAGGCCAAGTGTGGAAGTATGATAACCGAGATGGTGAAGATCAGTCGCGGGCAATAATACTCAAGCTAGAAGACGCCAAAGACGGTTCTATGATAGTGCACATACAAGTAACGGGTATTAAAATTAACAACCCCAATAATGGTGAAATGATCGAAGAAATTTCACATATGCCATTTTCAATTGAGGCTGTTGGTTCTTGCTTGGTTGAGTTGATAGGTGAAACTGAAATACCAGATTATCAAGATGGGTATGAGAACTGGAAGATCGAATATGACAGAGGAAATGCAGGCGTGTTTTCAACGTCAATTGGAGAATCTGTGCAATTTATGGATGACACAATTAGTGGTTAGCTGAACCATTGGTGTTATCCATAAAAAAGCTTCTAATGCTTATTGGAAACGTTTTTTCACAAAGCGGAGCACTTGCCCAAGAACTGGCATCTTTTCATACACTTCTTCCGCCGCATCCCAATAATCACGGTGGTTTTTTATTAAGCCATCTTCATCAAAATGAATAAAGCTGCCACCATGAATCATCTGAGATTTTCCCATTATCTTGAAATACATGTTCCAAGTGGCAAAGCCCTTGTTGCCATCGCGCATGGATTCCAGTACTTCAAAACGTACGTCATCCAGCTTAAACATGTCTTTAAAAAGGCGTTTGATTTCTTCGCGGCCACTGACTTTGTTAAATGGGTCTTGAAAGGTGCTGTCTAGGGTATAGAACTGATCAATTTGGTATAAATTGTCAGGGCTTAGGTTGGTAATCCACTCCAATAGCTCTTCCATTTTTTGTTCCCCTGTAGAAAAGTATTTATCTTAACTCAGGGGAACGGGAACAGCTAGGCCGCGTGGGAATAGGGCTTTTTTAAAGCTTCGTAGGCGGGAGGTAAATAGCGTAACTTTTTCGGTGTGATGGCCAAGCTGGCTTTAACGATTTTGCGCATGCGGTCAAACCGTTTCTGGCGTTTGCTATCCCAGCTCAAATGGTATTTGGTGCGGAGCCCTTCTGGCAGAGTGGCTACGGTGTTGAGCTTTGCCCAATCGCCCATGGAGCCGTAAAAGAATTTCCATATGGAGTCGGGTAGAAAACGTAGCTGGGGCGGTTTCTTTGCGGTGGTTAAGGCTACATCTAACAAGTAACGACCCGTATCAGATTGTTCCAGTCGATTTTCCACCATATCGCTAAAATACGCCCAAAAAGCATCTAAGGTTTGCGGCATATCTGTGTCGCGAATTCCCAACACTCGCCCCTGTTGTACCCATTCATCATAAAGTTGTTGTTCTTGTTGCGCGGTAAACGGTTTTTCACCAAACATGCGTTGCGTGGTGACCATTGTGTAGTAAGTGGTCATGTGTACCCAGGCGTAGGCTTCTGGATCTAAAGCGAAATAACGGCGTCCTTTGTCATCTGTGCCTTTTATGTTTCGGTGTAGCTCTCGCAAATCCTGGCCCGCCTGCGGTGCTTTTTCTTGACCGCTATAAAGCAGTTTTAAGCCCCAGATGGTGGTGCGGCGCAGTCTTCCCCAGGGATCTTTCTTAAATACGGAATGATCACCCACACCGGCACCTACTACGGGGTGGGATACCTG
>JBFKSL010000356.1:0-5112 GCA_041626995.1 Ketobacter sp.
ACCGGTTTGCAGCCATTGTTGAGCCTTGCCTCCAATCACCGCATTACCTACGTTGGCCAGAATGGAATCCGACAACCCGAGCTGTTTAATGATCTGATCCAGAGATTGGTCCGATAGCCCTTTAAGATTTTTATAGTCAGATTGCAGTTGTCCATATTCCGCATCGAGTTGGTTCTGAGCCGCTTTAATTTGTTTAATATCTTTCTTTACTTGCTTACGAATGTCATCGGCGGCTTTCACTTTCTCTAAAAAATTGCCCGACTTAGCCTGTTTCCATTGTTGCTGATATTGATCCAACTTGGCTTCATCGGGCATTTTGTCCACGATGGCCTGCCAGTTTTTCTGTCGTTGCTCCAGCTCCTTGTTAAATCCATCAATTTTGGATTGATATAGGGCTTTCTCCTTAGCCACCATCTCACTCGTATCTGGCAGCCCTAAATTCGGCATGGAGAACTCACTCTCCTCCTGCTCCACCACTGCAACACCCGGTAAGGCTCCCGAAGATTGTCGAGCCGCATCCAGTGTAATACCCTCCACCAACACCAAATCCAGATAAACTTTGGAATCAAACAAACGCATTAGATCAAACTGCGTGGTTACCCGATCCAATTGCAGCGCATTCTCCATGGGCTGGCTGGGATTGGTAACGGCGAGATCCAAAATCTCCAATTTGGAATCCAACCAGGAGAAATTCACATCGCCCACATCCACTTTGGCACCAACGCCCTGAGAGCCGTAATGCTCAATTCCCCAATGAATAAGGCGCGGTGGCAATATCCAAAGCGCAATGGCTACCAAAAGCAGTAAAGCAACAACCAACCCTGCCAATGCTTTGATTAGTTTCATGTGATTCCCTTTTGCGAGTCTTTATTAATTATGCTGCTATTCTAAAGCTTGTTTAACGTTGAGCAACCTGCTCTTTGGCATAACCACACAAAGCCGTTAACTGGGTCATCAAATCTTCTTTTCCCGCAACAAAATCAATGCTCAAAATATTGCCATCTTTTACCGTCACCAATGAAATTTGATCTTCTTTTACAGGAAGCGCTTCGGTGGCTTCGCCTTCGTAGTCTAACCAGATAGGAAAGCTATAACCGCGCATTTTGGGCACTGCGATCAGACGAGTTATTAAACTGGGCATACCACTCACATCGGCAACATAAACCAAACGGCCTGTTTCATAGCAGTCGGGGGCAATGACATGCAACACTTCCCGCACATGGCCGCTGGATTCCATGGAATTGGTGAACACTAGCATTTCCATATTGTCATCATGGGGAAATGGATTGGAATACTGATCCTGTAGCAGAGCAAAATCCACTTGCTGTCCTACTTTAAGATGAGAAATGGGGTTATTGGCACAGGCCGTCAGCGTTATCGCAACAGACAACAATAGAACATTCAATTTCATGGAAATTTCTCACTCTACAGGAAAAGATGGTTACGTTACGATAATAGAAAGAATCCTAGCCTCACTTCAATGACCAAGTTATAAAAGCTTGACCTAAGGCAGAATCTATAGCCTCGAATACAAAGGTTTTACTGAGAACGGCCATAGAGTATCCTAGTTGCTTTAAAGGTTAGAACAATTACAACAAAGTCGGCCCAGTACTTATCATGAATGCCAAGAAGTCATTTCCTCCAGCCCGCGTCACAACTCTCAACCTATTTTCCGGTTTAATATTGACCTTATCAGTACTGGTGGTTTCATTTTGGGTAAGCTGGCATGGCCTTGCCAGCATAAACTTCGCCTACTCACAAGGTTACAAACTATTAGACATCGAAAAACACATTCAGCGTTATGGCCCCCAAAACCGCTACAAAAAAGGCTTTGCCCTCACTGCTCCTGAGCAACATGAAGCGCTTTTCGCTGAAATCGTCGAAGCCATTCAAAACGGCGGAGAAGGCCTGGATAAAATTGAGTATAAGCTACCCTTTGGTAAATCAAACCTGCTGTTGCGTGAACCAGAAGTGGTACACCTGCAAGATGTGGCAAACCTGATCAGCCTATTTAATGGGGCATCCATTGTCTGCGTAGTTTTGCTGGCAGCCTTGGTTGCCTTTTATTACAAGTTAAAGCAGCCAGCTCCCAGCCTTAAACAAGTTGCATTAGGTTTGCTCGGGCTATGCATTCCTGTGGGCATCACGTTGTTGGTTTTTGGCCCCAAAAAAGTCTTCTATTGGCTCCACGTCAAGATTTTTCCTGAAGATCATCAATGGTTTTTTTACTATCAAGAATCATTAATGACTACACTAATGAAAGCACCGGACGTTTTTGGATTCATTGGCGCCATATGGGCTGTAATCGCTATCCTTTTGTTTGCCTTGCTGCAATGGGTCATTGCAAAAATGCTTCAACAAAAAGAACTTAAACAACCCATTGCAAAAGGTAAGAAAAAATGAAACCGCATTTCAATGGGAAGACCCTTTTCTACTAAATCAGTCATTAACCGACGAAGAACGAGCTATTCAACATAGCGCACGCCAATACGCCGAGGACAAACTGGCTCCACGCATCATACAAGCCAACCGCGATGAAACCTTCGACCGCGCTATTTATAATGAAATGGGCCAAGCAGGTTTTCTTGGCTGCACTCTGCCAGACAAATATGGCTGTGCCGGTGTCAACTATGTATCCTATGGCTTAATCGCTCGGGAAATTGAAAAAGTGGATAGCGCTTACCGATCCACCATGAGCGTGCAGTCCTCCCTAGTGATGTTTCCGATTTATCAATTTGGCACCGAACAACAGAAACAGCGCTACTTACCCAAGCTCGCCAGCGGAGAATGGGTGGGGTGCTTTGGATTAACCGAACCGGATCATGGATCTGACCCTGGCTCCATGAAAACCAAAGCCGAAAAAGTGGATGGTGGTTATCGCTTGAATGGAGAAAAGCTGTGGATCACCAGTGCCCCCATTGCCGACGTAATGGTGGTGTGGGCCAAGTTAGAGGGTGTAATTCGCGGCTTCGTGCTGGAGCGCGATAACGACAAGACACTTAACACGCCAAAAATTGAAGGCAAACTGTCACTGCGTGCATCCATTACCGGTGCCATTGTGCTCAGCGACCATATTGTTCCCGAAACCGCATTACTTCCTGACGCCAAAGGCCTAAGTGGCCCCTTTGCCTGTCTAAACAAAGCCCGTTACGGCATCTCTTGGGGCGCCATGGGTGCAGCAGAAAGCTGCTGGCACTCAGCCCGAAAATACACCTTGGATCGCAAACAATTCAACAAGCCACTGGCAAGCAACCAACTTGTGCAAAAGAAATTGGCCGATATGCAAACTGAAATTGCACTAGGATTAAATGGTGCATTGCAAATGGGCCGCTTGATGGATCAAAACCAATGTGCGCCAGAGTTAATTTCATTAATGAAGCGAAATAACTGCGGTAAAGCTTTGGATATTGCCCGCCTTGCCAGAGACATGCACGGTGCAAACGGTATTAGCGATGTTTACCCTGTCATGCGCCACGCTCAAAACCTGGAAACAGTAAACACCTACGAAGGCACCCATGACATCCATGCTCTGATTTTAGGTCGCGCACAAACGGGAATACAGGCCTTTACTTAATGCCAATATTGATACGCGTGCTTGCTGCGCTGATCTTGTTGTTTGGCTCCAATAGCCATGCATCCCAGCACAGCATGACGCAAAAACTGTTTCAAGTAGAAAGCGAAGTTCTCGATAACGGTCTGCATATCATCCGCCACCACAGTGACAATAGCGACACCTTCAGCGCACATTTAGTGGTGGAACTGGGGCTGAAAGACTTCGATTGCGAAAAGAAGCAAACACCTCACCTTTTGGAACACATGGTCTTTGAGGGTACACGCCAATTTGATCGTAAAACCTTAAGACAACGCATAAAAAACCACGGTGGAAAAAGCCAGGCCTTTACGGTAGAAGAATATACCCACTATACCTTAACCGTGCATTCAGATTATCCGCAGATTGCTCTGGAAAACCTGCATTCCATGATGGCGGAACCGGTGTTTGATGAGACATCTTTTCAGCTTTCCCAACAAATTATTCACACTGAACTTGGCACTAGCCATAACAGCATTAACCCTTTGTGGGCCAACACCTCGGTTCTCACCAGCACTGCCAGAGCCCAAATTTACCAAGGCACCGAACTGTATTGCGCTCAGCTTACTAACCCAAATAATATTTCCTTAACAGAAGTAGAAGCCTTCTTTAAGAGCCATTATGTAGCCAGCAATATGACGCTCATCTTACTTGGCCATTTCAATGACAAAAAGGTCAGCACCATTCTACAGCGTACATTTGCACAGATGAAAAAGATGGAAAAGCCGCGCGCCCAACCTCTTCCCCAACACAAGCCCAACTACGAGCCCATTCGCGCCCGCAGCACAGCCTTCGACCCTCAGGCAGAACTGTATATGTTTATTCCTGCGGTGGGTGAACAAAACCCACAGGCTCAGGCCTATCAAATCATTACAGAATATTTAGGGGAACAGCTGTTTTACCAAGTGCGGGGCGAAAAAGGTTTAGGGTACACCCCCAGAGCCTGGCTCAATAACAACAGTGAAATTGGCATAATTGAAACCACTACACGTACCAACGATCAACTGTTGGATCAGGCGGAACAGGCATTTCTTATGGTTTACCAGCAACTGGTTCAGCGCGGCATTCCATCACAGGATATTGAACGGCTCAAACGACAGCTCATCCTGCAGTTTGAAAGCCAGCAGCGTGATCATGCAGAGTTAGCTCAGCTTTACCGCCATCATCGCCACTCCATTCAACAACATGGCAGTATGCCCAATTTGGTAAAAGCTATTGAAGGCGTGAACCAACAACAAGTGGATCAAGTATTACAAAGTTTTCCGCAACAACCGCTTATTGCCACACTGTCACGGCCGCCCATGACACGCATGCTACTTTATATAATCTTGGTTTCGGTGATCGCAACCACGTTAGCCTGGCCGTTGCTGCGCTGGATGCGCAAGCAACAGCATCGTTAAAACAGCTCAGTAAAATTAAGCAGTTGCTTTCCCGCTTTCTTTTTCTTCACCTGCGGTCACGGCAAATCCAGGGTGCAACAATTCAAACAGAGAATTGTATTCCTGGGTAAGCTTATGCTTAGG
>JBFKSL010000357.1:0-5104 GCA_041626995.1 Ketobacter sp.
AGCTGATACCAATTGTGGCCATAGTATTTGAATTACCGAAGTAAAAAACGTTTAAGGTTTCCTCGGCAAAGTGGCTGAAATCACAAACGCCGATGGTGTGGTCAGGAATGGCGTTAACTTGAACAAAAAGCACTTTTTCCAAGCCTGGTGAAAACGGTCCACTTAACGTCTCGTGTGCGGCTTGACGAATTCTTTCCGCAACCTCATCAGTCCGCTTTAATCCCATCATGTCATCTACAATGGCGGGGTCTTTGTAGTTGCGAAAGTTATGCAGTTCTTGCTTGAATGGCCCTTGAAACTCATACAGAAGAGAGCGTAATGCTTCTGAGAACGGAGAGTTTGGATCTTGGTCTCGTATGGCGGCAATGACCAGCTTATGCAGTTCTTCAGACTGCAACATGGATTCAATCTGTTTTAAGTGGTTTTCTTTTTTGTTGGTCACGCCTTTCTCTGGAATACTGACTCCGAAGGAGGAATCGCCAACGGCTGCTTGCAGGGAGCCGCCATTTCGAATGGCCCAGACGGCCAATAAGGCCACAATTAACCCGGTAAGTAGAACAAGGTATTTAATACGACCGGTTAGGAATGTATTAAGTAGAGAATTTTGTTCGGCCATCATAGCCTCCATATATTGGTGTTTTATAGGGAGCGCTACTGCTTAATTAGATTAAATGCGTATCCAGTATTAGACACTTTTCTGGGCGTGTGTGTTGTGACTTATTCACAGGCGGTTTGTGCGGTCTGATAGAAATATAAAGAAGTCGATTAAATAATGCCCGCATCCAAACTCATGGCCATAGCAGTACCCAACTGCTGGCACCGATCTACAAAATCCTCATCCCAGTCACCACGGCATACCAACGGCGGCTGAACCTCTTTCCAACGCAGGCCCGTGGTGATGGTTTGCACCGCACGACAGGTGCCGGTGCCATCGTGTCCTGCTCTCACGTATAGCGCATAGGGCAGGCCTTGTTTGATTTCCAGGCAGGGGTAATAGATGCGGTCGAAAAAGTCTTTTAAAGCGCCACTCATATAACCCAGGTTTTCTGTGGTGCCCAGGATAATGGCGTCGCATTCCATCACATCTTTGGCGATGGCGTGCAGGGGCTCCACATCAATAATGGATACTTCTTGAATAGAAGGGTGCTTGGCTCCTTCAAGGATGGCTTCACGCATACGCAGAGTGTTTTCTGAAGGAGCGTGGCTTACCAGCAAAAGTTTTTTCATACTGACTCAGTTGCTGTCTGTTACGTCGTATCTAAGTATGGTAGAAATATCCCAATAATAACAACCTTTTGCCCGCAACAGGGATTCGCCATGAGTATCATTCTGTACCAATTTCCGATTTCGCACTTTTGCGAGAAAGTACGCTTTGCGCTGGATTACAAAGGCCTCGACCATCAAATCAAAAACCTGTTGCCGGGCTTACACACTCGCACCACTTTGAAAAAAGCCAGTAAGTCATCAGTGCCAGTACTGGAACATGACGGCCGTTCGGTGCAGGGTTCGGAACAAATCATTACGTACCTGGACGAGCACTTTCCTGATAAGCCGTTAACTCCAGCAGAGCCAAAATTGGCTCAGGAAGCGTTGGATTGGGAGCGCTACCTGGATGAAGAAATTGGCTTGCATGTACGACGCTATGCCTATCATACGCTTCTGGAGCACCCAGATATTGTAATTGGATTTTTTGCCACGGATGGGCCGTTTTGGGCCAAGCCGTTTATGAAGTTGAGCTTTTCCAAGATTCGTCCGGTGATGCGCAAGATGATGGATATCAACCCAGCAACTGCGGCGGCCTCCAAACAATCCATGTTGGCAGCGATGGAACGGGTGAACGACGCAGTGGAAGGACGTGACTATTTGGTGGGGGACAGTTTTAGCCGTGCAGATTTAACCGCCGCCGCCTTGTTGGCGTGTTTATTTATGCCAGAGCAGTATGGCTTGGATTGGCCTGAGGCGCTTCCGGAGCCATTACATTCCGATGTGAAGGCGCTGAAGCCTCAATTGGAATGGGCGGAAAAGGTCTATGCCAGGCACCGCTAACGGCAATTTTATAAGTTAACCCATCGGTACAATAAAACGGCTGATTTAGCGGCTATTCTCCTCTTGTTAACGAAAATAATTCGAATGGGGAAACCGCTATGTTGTTACGTGGATTGGCTAATGGTCTGATTTTATTGGCTATATTGGGTTTGAGCGCTTGTAAATACCCCAATCCACAGGTGGAAACCAGCTATGGCACTGTGTCTGGCACCCAGGACAGTGAGGTAAAGCGTTTTTTGGGCATTCCTTTTGCTCAGCCTCCGGTGGGTGAGTTGCGTTGGGCTGATCCACAGCCACCGCAGCCTTGGCAGGGGGTATACGAAGCCCATGTAAAAGGCCATGCCTGTACCCAGTATGGCACCGGTATCCCTGCTTTTTTGCCTGATGAAGATTGCCTGACTTTGAATATTTGGGTGCCGAAAACCGAAGGCCCGCACCCGGTGATGTTTTGGGTGCACGGTGGCGCACAAATGGCGGGTTCCAGCAATGAACTACAGTACGCCGGTGGACCACTCGCCGCTGCACAGGATGTAATAGTTGTAAGCGCTAACTATCGATTGCTGGTGTCAGGTTTTTTTGCGTTGCCCGAAACTGGCACCTCTCCCGCTCTGACCGGCAATCAGGCTATTAAAGACTTAATCGCCGCCTTGCAATGGGTGAACAGCGAAATCCACCATTTCGGCGGAGATCCCAACAATATTACGGTATTTGGCGAATCTGCGGGCTCAACAAACACCTGTGCTTTACTGGCCTCTCCAAAAACCCGTAACCCTGATCTGTTCCAGCGGGTCATCATGCAAAGCGGTGCCTGCGATACCTTGGGTATTATGAGTTTAGAAGCCGCTCAGCAAGAAGGTATGCGTTTTCTTGAATTGGTTGGGTGCGCCGATGCGGATGAGCCATTGGAGTGCGCCCGCGCCTTGCCCATTGAAGATATCCGCGAGCCGGTAAAAACCGACCTGTGGACTTCCTTTGGTTGGCGTGCTGATGAGTGGCTATTCCACATTGGGTTGGTGGTGGATGGGGATGTGTTTCCTCAAGACCCAATTTGGTTATTGCAGAATGACCCCCGCCCCAATACACCACTGTTGCTGGGTACCAATCAGGATGAGGGCAGTCTGTTTGCGGGCTTTATGGCGCATCCTGATGATGCCACGGGGTACCAGGTTTTTCTCCAGGAGCGCTATCCGACGCAGGGAGAAGCGCTATTGCAACAATATCCCTTTGAAAACTATCCCAATGCTGGTACTGCCCACGCCGACCTTCGGGGAGATATGATCATGAAGTGCCCGACTTTGAATATGGCACAACTCTACAGCCAATATAACGACACGTGGATGTATTCACTTACTCACGTGCCTTTCAGTCCGGTATTTGAGGTGATCAGTCTTTTGTTTAAAGATAACGCGCCAGAATTGGGGGTATTCCACACGGCTGATCTGGGTTTCTTGTTCGATTTTCCTTTCCTAACAACGTTCACTCGGCCTTCTGACCGTGTGGTGCGTGAATTTATGCAGCAGGCCTGGGGCAATTTTGCTCGCACGGGAAACCCTAATGACGGTGAGCTGCCCTATTGGGAAGCCTTTTCTCCAGAGCTGAATAACTATCTGAATATCAATGCTCAGCCAGCTAATGAAACGGATTTTCGTCAGGGAGCTTGCGATTTTTGGTTCCAGCTGGGTTACGGCTTTTAAGTACTAAACAGCAATCCAGTGTCTTTTTATGTGAGTTTGTAAATTATCTTGCCTGGGCGATTAGTAAGTTTGATTTAACGCTAACCAGTCGATAGAATCGCCCGCTCTCTTTTGCCGCAACTGCATCCTTCCAATAATAACAATTCGTGCATCTGTACAGGCAACAAACGAAGTCAACAACCCCATGAACTAAGAGGCTGTTATGTTTGAGCTAAAGGCCAGTCGTGCCCAAAGTGTTAAAAACGATGTGTTATCCGGTTTAACCGTGGCTTTGGCGCTGGTGCCAGAGGCGGTGGCCTTTGCCTTTGTGGCCGGAGTAGATCCTTTGGTGGGGCTGTATGCTGCTTTTATGGTGGGTTTGATAACCGCCGTAGCAGGAGGCCGGCCTGGTATGATCTCTGGTGCAACCGGTGCCTTGGCAGTGGTCATGGTGGCTTTGGTGGCCCAACATGGGGTGGAATACCTGTTCGCAACGGTAGTGTTGATGGGGGTTCTGCAAATTCTGGCCGGAGTGTTCAAGCTGGGTAAGTTTATTCGCATGGTGCCTCACCCAGTGATGCTGGGCTTCGTAAATGGCCTCGCCATTGTGATTTTCCTGGCTCAGCTAAGCCAGTTTGGCAATGCGGGTGAAGCCGGATGGTTATCCGGTACCGGAATGGAAGGCTCTGTAATCGATGTGGCCTGGTTAGACGGCCCTGAATTAATGCGCATGCTGGGTCTGGTCTTCCTCACCATGGGTATCATTTTTTATCTACCAAAGTTCACTAAAGCTATTCCTTCTTCCTTAGCGGCCATTTTAGTGGTGAGCGGGTTGGTTATTGGTTTTAACCTGGATACTCGCGTGGTGGGGGATGTGGCTGGTATTGCCGGTGGTTTACCTGAGTTTCATATTCCTGCAGTGCCTCTCAATTGGGAAACCCTAACCATTATTTTTCCCTATTCTATCGTTTTGGCTGCCATTGGTTTGATTGAATCTCTGTTAACGCTTCGCTTAGTGGATGAGATCACTCAAACTCATGGAAATGGTAATCGAGAATGTGTGGGCCAGGGCTTAGCCAACACCGTAACAGGGTTCTTCGGCGGTATGGGTGGATGCGCTATGATCGGCCAAAGCATGATTAACGTTAACTCCGGTGGTCGAGGCCGCTTGTCGGGCATAGTGGCAGCGTTGTTTTTGTTAGCGTTTATCTTGGTAGGTTCTTCTTTAATTGAGCAAATTCCACTGGCTGCATTGGTGGGTGTGATGTTTATGGTGGTGTTAGGTACTTTTGAATGGAGTAGCTTCCGCATCATTAAAAAGATTCCCCGTGCCGATGCCTTTGTTTTGGTGTTAGTGTCTGCCGTAACCGTGGTAACGGATCTGG
>JBFKSL010000358.1:0-5075 GCA_041626995.1 Ketobacter sp.
GTGGAAATCGGTGAAAATCTTGAAGAGGAAACCCCTGCATTTTCGGTGGCCTCAAATTTGGATATTGAAATCACAAGTGATATCGATTTCTTCTACGATTACGGCTTTACTTTTACCAAAGAAAACGCAGGAAAATACACCCATCATATGGTGGGTGGATTGGAAATCGATTTGGGCAGCTATTTTGATTTAGATGTTTCAGTGGTTTGGGATAGAACTGAAAAGCCTCAGGCGGATGAGAATGGAATTATTCCAGCGCAGGATGATTACCGTTTGATTGTTGGAATCGGTTTTGACTACTAGTTGGTATGTGTACATTTTAAAATGTAGCGATGACAGTTTGTATGTGGGCATTACCACTGATCTTGAGCGGCGATTAAAGGAGCATAATGAGGCAAAAGCAGGCGCAAAATACACCAAAGCTCGTCGCCCCGTGCATTTGGTGTATAGTGAAGCCTCAGTAAGCCGGTCGCAGGCGTCCCAAAGAGAAGCGCAATTAAAAAAAATGAGCCGTAGCCAAAAATTACAATTAATAAGAATCTCAGGGAGAGTTACATGAGCGCTCAAATCGTATTGCCAAGAATATTGCAGATTGGTGCTGGCGCGATAGCCAGCATTGAAACCGTATTAACCCAATTACAATGCAAAAAGCCATTTTTAATCACCGATAGCACCATGTTGCAACTGGGCTATGTGGAAAAGTTGTTTCAGCACATGCCCGCCTGTGAGGTGTACAGCGATACGGTTCCAGAGCCCACAGAGGCGTCGTTATTAAAAGCCGTTGATCTCGTTAAGCAAGGTGGTTTTGATTGTTTGATTGCCTTGGGTGGCGGTAGTCCCATTGATAGCGCTAAGGCGATATCCATCCTCAGTCAATACGGCGGCAAAATGCAGGATTATAAAGTGCCGCGTATTGTTAATGAGTTGGGCTTGCCAGTGATTGCCATTCCCACTACCGCCGGTACGGGTTCTGAAGCCACTCGCGTTACTGTGATCACGGATGAGGAGCGCGGCGAGAAAATGCTGTGCATGGGGTTGGGGTTTATGCCGTCGGCCGCACTGGTAGATTATGAGTTAACACTAACATTGCCGCCCCGTACCACTGCCGATACTGGAATTGATGCCCTAACTCATGCCATGGAAGCCTATGTCTCCAGGAAGGCTAACGCGTACAGTGATAGCCAGGCATTGCAGGCGATGGCCCTGATAGCACCTAATTTGCGTAAGGCTTATCATCAAGGCGATGACCCTCAGGCAAGAGAAGAGATGATGCTGGGTGCCACTTTGGCAGGTGTGGCTTTTTCAAACGCGTCGGTGGCGTTAGTGCATGGAATGAGTCGACCTATTGGTGCTTTTTTTCATGTGCCTCACGGGTTGTCCAATGCCATGCTGCTGCCTACGGTTACTCGGTTTTCTATTGCTTCGGCAGAACAGCGCTATGCAGAGTGCGCTCGCATAATGGGTGTGGCAAAAGCCAGTGATGGTGACAAGCTGGCCAATGAAAAGCTGGTGGCCGAGTTGGAAGCGTTAAACCAAGAGTTACGTGTGCCTACGCCACAGCAGTTTGGTATCAGCAAAGAAGAATTTTTTAATTTGCGGCATACAATGGCAGAACAAGCGCAGGCCTCCGGTTCACCTGGCAACAATCCTCGGGTGCCAACAATAGATGAGATGGTTGAGCTTTATGAACAGCTTTGGTGTGGTGAATGAATATGGTGAAGTCTTGCCCCTGCGGAAGTGGAAAAACATTTAAGGACTGTTGTGGGCGCTTTTTGGATGGAAAACAAAACCCCAAAACGCCAGAGCAATTAATGAGGTCGCGCTTCAGTGCTTATGCATTAGGTGGTTTTGGAGATTATTTGTTGCAAAGCTGGTTGCCCGCTACCGCACCGCAATTAACCGCGGTTGAGTTGTCGGTAACGGAGGTGGATTGGCAAAAGCTCGAAGTGTTGAGTAAGTCTCAAAAGGGCGATGATGGTACAGTGGAATTTAAGGCCTACTTCAAAAATAAGCAGGGAGAAGATGAGATAATGCATGAGAAATCTGTGTTCAAGCGTATAGCCGGGCGCTGGTTGTATGTGGGTGGAGAGGTGAGCAGCTCGTGATTGACCAGCCCGGCCCCTATGACGATATCCCTGACGTTCGTGACGGTCTCACTCGTAAAGAGAGGGCGGTGTTGGTGTGCCTGCAAGAGGCGCAAAAAGAGCTTGGTGGCCGCAACGTACCAACTGCATTGCTATACGGACGTGTGGTTGAGAAGGTGGATATGAGCGTTGACGAGATGCAGCGAATATTGCAGCGATTCGTGGGCGTGCATGGGGGTTCAATCTAGGCTTCTCCTTTCTTTCTCTCTTTTTTTACCCTTCTATTGTTTCTGCTTTCTGGTTCTCTGTCGCGCTTATGTTGAGTCTTTCTCCAGGAAAACCCTATTCTATTCATAAGGTTACGTGCTTTTTTTGTTGCATGTGACATGTGTGATGTGTGTTACATGTAACAATATTGACGGATTACATGTAATGGGCTATATTGTCTTACATGAAAGCAAAATCATCAGCACATTATCAGCGTGAGTATCGTCGACGCCTGCGTGAGCAGGGGTTGGTGAAGAAGGAGGTTTGGATTCGTCCAGAGAATGCCAAGCAATTAGCTGTCTATGAAAAGCAGTTGCGGCAGTCTATGGGTAACGTTACATCAACAGGAGTGAAATCAATGACAGATAAAGTAGAGGCCTGGACTACGAGCAGTTTGTTAGAGGCATTAAAGGAAGTAGATTTATTCAAGGGCGGAGAAGCCACCATAGAATTGATTGATGGCGTGGAGCCCGCTCTGCATGTGGTAATGAAAGAGTTTGGCGATTTGCCTGTTTTTCTTACTGTGGCCGGTGAACAGATTATTGTCGAGGCCATTTTATGGTCGGTGGATGATGTAACTGACGTGGTAGCGTTTAATGAGTTCGTGCTGCGTACCCATAAATATTTTCCATTATCCACTATTAGCTTGGATGATGTGGGTGGCGGTAATGATTACTACCATATGTTTGGCGCCTTGAGCTCCACCTCGATTTTATCCAATGTGGTGTTTGAAATTGAAACTCTGGCCAATAATGTGATTCAGGCCACAGAAGCCTACAGTGAATTTTTGTCGCTACCCATTGCGGTAAGTGAATAAAGAAAGGAGCAGAGCATGAATATTTGGGCAAAAATGATGACAGCACTTCGTGGTGGCGTAAATGAGGCAGGTGAAGCCATTGTAGACAGTCAGGCTTTGCGAATATTGGATCAAGAAGTTCGAGATTCCGCTGAAGAGTTAAAGCACTCCAAGAATGCATTGGCTGAAATCATGGCACGACAGAAACTGGCGCAGGAAAAATGTGCTAATCTCGAAAAACAGGTTGCCGAGCATGAAGGTTATGCCGTCAAGGCACTGGATAAAGGTGATGAGGCGCTGGCCCATGAAGTGGCGCAAAAAATAGCAGGTTTTGAAAACCAGCTTGCGCAAGAAAAAGAAGCGGCTGAAGGTTATGCCAAAAGCGCTAATGATTTGCGGTCAGCCATTACTCATACCGAAAGAAACCTGAAGCGCTTAAAACAACAAGTGGATACAGTAAAAGCGACCGAAAATGTACAGCGTGCACAGGCGGCTGTGGCTGAGCGTTACAGCGGTTCCAGTTCAAAAATGCGCACTGCAATGGATTCGCTTGAGCGAATTAAGGAAAAGCAGGCATTAAAAGCTGCGCAGATGAATGCCGCCAGTGAGCTGGCGCAGGAAACTTCGGATGATTCTTTGCAAACCAAGCTGGAAGAGGCGGGTATAGCGCCTAGTGGTTCTAGTGCCGATGACATTTTGGAGCGGCTAAAGGCGAAGAGGTCGCCTGGATAATAGAGCAATCAATAAAAAGTTAAAGATGGAGATAGGAAATGTTTGCGATATTTTTAATGGAAGACATGAATCCGTTTTATGAGAATGTTACATCGTTTCCTACAGTGATTTTTACCTTTTTCTTTGTGTTGACCATGCTTTATTGGCTGATTGCTATGTTGGGCTTGGTGGATCTGGATGTTCTGGATTTCGATATACCTGAAGTTGATTCAGACCTGAATGTTGAGGGTGGTTTGTCAAGTGCAGATGCCTTGGCTGGGCTTATGCTGCGCTTTGGGCTGGTTGGGGTTCCTGTCACAATAATCGTTTCAATCATCGCAATTGTTGGTTGGATTATTTGCTACTATTTTGTCTATTTCTTATTTGATTACATTCCTGAAGGTTTCCTGCGATACCTCATAGGAATTCCCATCTTTATTATATCGCTTTACGTCGCCGTAATGATTACATCTGTTGTTATAAAACCGATCCGAGTGTTTTTCTCAAAAGTAGAAGAGCAAGCATCCACATCTAAGTATGTTGTTGGTCAAATTGCTGTAGTGAGAACCTCTCGTGTAGATGAGACATTTGGCGAGGCGCTACTAGAAGATGGCGGTGCGGGTTTGATTTTAAAAGTAAGGGCCTGCGGTGAGCACAGTTTTAAGAAGGGTGATCGAGTCGTGCTGTTGGAATATATAAAAGAACAGAATGTCTACCGAGTAGTGTCTGAGGAAGAATTTAGAGGGATGTGATTGACCCTTTTCATTTTCGATTAAACAAGAAAGTTAATAAACATATCTAAATGGAGTGATCGCTATGGCCGATTTGTCTGGCATTGTACCTTTTCTATTGTTTGTCGGAGCAATCTTTGTATTGTTTCTTGGTTTTGCCGCAATAGTAAAATCATTTTATGTGAAGGTTGAGCAAGGAACGGCGCTGATTGTTAATACCTTGCGGCCCGTACCTAAAGTATCGTTCACAGGTGCCCTTGTTCTTCCCATTATCTACAAAAAAGAATTAATGAAAATTTCATTGATCACTTTGGAAGTTGATAGAAGAGGAAAGGATGGCCTTATTTGTGCCGATAATATGCGGGCTGATATTACGGTGGCATTTTATTTAAGGGTTAATGAAACGGCGGAGGATGTTTTAAAAGTAGCAAAATCCATAGGCGCTAATCGTGCTTCCGATAAAGACGCCGTAAATGAATTGTTCAA
>JBFKSL010000359.1:0-5067 GCA_041626995.1 Ketobacter sp.
ACCGCTAACACGTGATTACCCCAATCTCGGATTTCAAGATGGTTACCATTGGTTTCATTTTGCCCTGAAAAACTCCCAGGAAAGAAAAATCTCCTTATTGGTAGAAGTGGATTACGCATATTTGGATTTTATAGAATTTCATTGTGCAGGTTTAGGGAGGGATTCAGTTCCCTATCTTGGCGGAGACCAGATCCCCTACCACGATAGAGTGATAAAAACTCGCAATTATCTGTTTCCTGTTGCGTTACCTGCTAAAGCAAAAGTGGATTGTTTTATACAAATTCAATCTGATAGTCATTTGGCGTTACCCATCAAATTATTTGATGAAATCTCCTTCATAGAAAAAAGTATGCGCTCGGAGCAGTTGTTAGGATTGCTCTATGGTATTGCGTTAGCGTTGCTGATTTACAATCTGATTCAGTACGCCCAGAAGAGGGAGGTGATATATTTATATTTTTGTTTGCATGTGTTTGGTGGTGTACTTTACACATCGTTTTCTGATGGCTCGCTTTCCAGTTTATGGATTCCCCTTGGCCTTCAGGATAGCGGCAATATCATTGCCATATATTTATGTTCCATCGGGATATTAAAATTTACCAGCCTGTTTTTGGAATTGAAGCAGCAGGCAAAGCGCTTGGCACAGGTGTGTGATGGCTTAACCCTGTTAGCAATTCTGGCGTCAACATATAGCCTGTTTGATTCCAATAGGAATATGTTTCAGTTGGCAACCGTGTATGCCTTCCTAGCCAGTTTTTTTCTATTGGCAACGGGTATAAAAAGGTTTAAAGATGGGTTTAAACCAGCCGGAGTCTATTTGCTAGGGTTTGGTGTGGTATTTTCCCTAGTTGGATGGATGGTGCTTAATTTAATTGTTTTTCATTCTAATGTGTATTGGGTTACTTACGGCTTAGGATTGATATGGCTTGTTGAGTTGGTTGCTTTTTCTAAAGTGTTAAATGATCGTGTGAAGCAAATAGAAAGTGAGCGTTCGACCTTGGAAGAAAAAGTGCAATCTGTTCGTTCGGAAAGTCAGTTAAAAACCGAATTTATGGCAAAAGTCAGTCATGAAATACGCACTCCAATGAATGGCATGCTTGGCCTTGTAGAGTTGCTGATGTCTACGCCATTGAATAAAGATCAGAAGCGTTACATTAGTGCTTTGCAAAATGCGGGAAGAGGGTTGTTGGATGTTATTAATGATATTCTGGATTTTTCTCGAATAGAAGCTGGAAAAATGGCATTGACCAATCAGGTCTTCGATTTAAAAGAATTGCTGCATGATGCATGCGCCATTTATGAATATGATGCTCGGCAAAAACGTATAGAATTGGGTTGTTTCGTTGCACCGGGAACACCCCTAAAATTAATAGGGGACGCTAACAGAATTCGTCAAGTTATTTTGAACATATTATCCAATGCATTGAAGTTCACCGAAAAGGGCTATGTACATATTAATGTTCATCTAACGGATCATATTCATAACGATAAATTGGTGTTGCGCTTTGAAGTGGAGGATTCTGGTGTTGGTATTTCTGAATTGGATCAAGGTAAATTATTTCAGTCATATTCACAGTTGAATGCTGGCCCGCATAAAACTGGCGCTGGCTTAGGCCTGGTTATCAGTCAGCAATTTGTTGAGCTGATGGGCGGCGAAATGGGTGTTCAGAGTGAGTCGGGTGCAGGCTCCTGCTTTTGGTTTAATTTGCCTTTTGGCTTGCCAGAGGATGTCGTGTTGGCTGATGGTGCAGTGATGCTGGATCTATTTAACGGAGATCTTGCGAATGAAGAGCTGGAAAGCCCCCGTAACGAGATATTGGCAACGGAAGAACCGAATCCAAACAAGCAGGGGCATATTCTGATTGTTGAAGATAATGTTATTAATCAAAATGTGATTTCAGAATTTCTACAAAAAATGCATTTTAAGGTGGATTTGGCTGAGAATGGAAGATCGGCCGTTGAGAGAATTCAGTCCAATCATCACTACGATTTGGTTTTGATGGATTGCGAGATGCCGGTTATGGATGGTTATGAAGCAGCCACAAGAATCATTAAATGGCAGAAATCCATTGGTCGTACCAGCATGCCGATCATTGCGTTGTCTGCCCATGCCTTGGATAAGCACCGTAAACTGGCATTTGACGCAGGCATGGTGGACTACATTGTTAAGCCTATTACATACGATATGTTGCGAAAAAAGATATCGCGATTCTTAGATTTGAAAGAATTAACGCCTGAATAATAAGGTGGATTGTAGCAGCGGTTGTTTGAAATCAGAATTCACAGTATTCTTGCCTGCATAAACAACGCATATATGAGATGCAAAGGGTAGGGAAAATTCGTAATGAAAGATCGTTTGGTTCCGGCGGCAATTATTCCTGCCATTCTTGATTTAGCCATCAAGAATCGAATCAATGTGGAAAGAATTTTTTCCAAGGCAAAAGTTGACCCTGCTATTGTTAGTCATAGTGGAACCTTTGTGAGCATTGAGCAACAATTACAACTATTTGATGCCGCATATCAGGAAATGAATAACCCTGCCTTTGGAATTTTGCTGGGGGAATCTATTCAATATCATAGCCTGGATTTGGTTGGCCAGTTGATTGCCACCAGCAAAAATGTTCAAGAAGCACTGGATGAATTGTTCCAATTTAAAGATTTGGTTACGCCATTTACTACATTTACGTTATCTACCAAGGGGCAGGATGCTTCGTTGGTCTATTCCATTGATAGCACTATGGTAAAACGTAACTTGGCGGTTCATCACGATTTAGTGGCCACGACAATTGCTTCTATTGCTAATGCCATAATGGAGAATGGGTTAAAGTTAAAGAAAGTTTGCTTCGTGCATTCTCTCCCAGACTATGCAGAGCAATATGATCGGGTTTTTCATGCACCAGTTGAGTTTGGTTGTTTGCGTAATGAGTTGGTGTTTAGTAAGTCATTATTGCAGGAATCGTTACTTACCTCTTACCCTGAGTATCATAGTGGGGTGAAAGCATTAGCTCATGAAAAACTAAAATCCATTGAAAGCCGTGAGTCATTAAGTGCGAAGGTAACGTATTTTATTAGCCGAAACCTAGGGGTGTCGTCCACGCAGTTAGAGAGCGTTGCTGAGTATTTTAATATGACGCCTAGAACATTACAGCGAAAGCTCAAGCAGGAAAATACATCGTTTGTTAGTCTTCGAGATCAATGTCGCCATGCCCGTGCGTTGCGTGATTTAGCTGATCCTAGCGTGGAAATTGACGTGCTGGCAGAAAATCTTGGATTTTCTGATACGTCAAATTTCTATCATGCATTTAAACGTTGGCAAGGGGTTTCACCGGGGGTCTACCGCAAGCAGGCCTTAATCGATCAGGGAATCCACTAATCTAACCATTGCTTTAGATTTCTTTTAAATAGTATTTTAGCTTGTTCGATGTTGTTTATTGTTTGCGGGCTAGGTTTGCTGCCAAGTTCAAAACTTTCACCTTTAATGCCCAAAAAATAACAAGGCGGAGCATCCTGGTTAAAAGTTTTTGTATACAAAAATAGCAGGCTTTCTATAGGCATGCTGTGACTGCTGAAAGTAAGGTTGCTACCAGCTTCTACTGGCAGCCAGCAAGTACTGTTTTCGGCTTGAAAATGGCAATCAATAAATACTCCGATATCTGAATGTTGCAAATCGTAAATGTGTTCTGGTTGCAATTGAAAGTCATGAATGAGTTGTATATCTCCGTTAGAAATCAAAGGCTCTATTTCCTGCTGTAACCATGAATACATGATCTCTCCCGCAGCATCGTCGCCACGAGAGTTGTTGCCAAACGTGAATATACTAATTCGCACGGAAAATTTCGCCATTGCTGTGTCTGGTCAGAGAATCCAATTGCTTACCTTGAATATCATTTAATACTATCTGTAAAGGCATTTTGCCAACCGCATGGGTAGCGCAAGATAGGCATGGGTCGTAAGCCCGAATAGCCACTTCAACCAGATTTAACAGTTCAGGCGTAAGCTGTTTACCATTTAAGTGTTGGTGCGCCACCTGTGCAATGGAGTTGTTCATTGCTTGGTTATTGCTGGTGGTGGAAACGATTAAGTTAGCCATTGTGACTTGGTCGTGTTCGTTGATTTGATAGTGATGAAATAAGGTGCCACGAGGGGCTTCGATAACACCAATTCCTTCTTGCTGTTTCTGCCCCGTTTGCATTAAGTCGCTAGAACGTAGATTAGGATCTGTTAGTGATTGCGCAATGGCTTCTGCACAATGTAGCGCTTCAATCATACGAGCCCAGTGAAAGGCTAATGATGATTGAGCCGGTTTTGTAAAAAATTGAAAGAACTGTTGTCGTTCTTTTTCTGCTAATGGTGTACTAATGGATGTACAGGTGTTTAAGCGCGCCAACGGGCCAACCCGATACCATCCTTCCCCTGCGCCCAACGAAGTTAAAAACGGGAACTTCATAAAGCTCCATGATTTTACCTGCTCATGAATAAGCTGGTGATATTGATTGCAGGGAAATTGGTCGTGCAAAAGGGCGTTATCTTGGCCGCAAACGCGAATATTACCGTCATAGAGTTCAAGTTGGCCTCGATCATCCACAATGCTAAGAAAAGGGCTTTCTATATAGCCAAATTGATTATGAAATTGAGTATTGCTCTCATAGAGCTGTTTTACGAGTTTTACTGATTCGTGACACCATTGAATGATATCAAAAACATCTGCTTGGAGGGCTTTTACTGCGTCTTTTTCTAAACAGGCATTCATGCCACCGGCTAACGCAGCAATGCCATGTATGCGCTTGCCAGAAATAGCTTCAATGATTTGCTGGCCAAATTTTCGTATTTTAACCCCTTTTAATGCCGTGTCTGGATGAGCCTTGATTACTGCGGCGATATTGCGTTTGCTAATGTCGCTATCGAAACCAAACAACAGGTCTGGTGATGCCAGGTGGAAGAAATGCAACGCATGGGATTGCAATACCTGGCCAAAATGCATTAAACGGCGAAGCGCTAATGCTGCCGGGGTTAAGTGTGTGACGCCAACTATTTGGTCAATCGCTTTTGCGGCGGCGAGGTGGTGGCTCA
>JBFKSL010000360.1:0-5046 GCA_041626995.1 Ketobacter sp.
CGAAGGAATAGGCAGCGTAGGCAGACATTACCCCGGTAACGAATTCAATAATGGGGTAGCGAGGCGAAATTGGGCTCTTACAGTTGCTGCACTTGCCTTTCAGATAGGCGTAGCTGACTAGAGGAATGTTTTCATACCAGCGGATTTGATGGCCACACTTAGGGCAGGTGGAGTCTGGTTTGGCGATATTAAAAGGCGGTTCTGGCAGATCTTTGGGGCGTTCTTCCAGCTCCTTGGGGAGCTTGCCGAACATTTCTTTGATGAAATCGCGGCAGTTTTCCAGCCACTCAAGCTGCATCATGATCGGAAGCCGGTAGATAACGACGTTGAAAAAACTGCCAAAGATTAAGCCGAATAAAAAAATAACCCCGGCGAAATAGTCGGGGTTATTGGATAGGTAGTAGGTTACGTTGTTTAGCATTGGGTTGGTGAATGTCCTTTATACCACGGCGCCCAGTTGGAAGATTGGGAGGTACATTGCGATGATGAGGCCACCAACTAGAACGCCTAGAACGGACATAATTAATGGTTCTAATAGGCTGGTGAGGCCATCTACGGCGTTATCTACCTCATCTTCGTAGTAGGTGGCTACTTTATCTAGCATGGTGTCTAGGGCGCCGGATTCTTCACCAATGGAAGTCATTTGAACTGCCATGGCAGGGAATACGCCAGAGGCTTTCATTGAAAAGTTGAGTTGGGTTCCGCTGGAAACTTCATCCTTGATCTTATTCACTGCGTTACGGTAGACGACATTGCCAGTGGCGCCTGCTACCGAATCGAGGGCTTCAACGAGTGGTACACCAGCAGAAAAGGTTGTAGCTAGTGTACGTGCGAATCGGGCAATTGTTGCTTTGTAAATAATGTCTCCGGCCACTGGCATTTTTAATACGGCACGATCAATAAAATCGTTAAATTGTTGTGATCTTTTTTTTGCCTCTGAAAAGCCGAATCCAAATACCACAGCCGAGATCAAGACGACAAGCCACCACTCCTGCATCCATTGGGATAGGTTGATAACCATTTGCGTAAAGGCTGGTAGTTCTGCTCCAAATCCAGCAAATAATTCTTCAAATGTAGGTACTACTTTAATGAGAAGGATGCCTGTCACTATGCAGGCCACAAGAACAACCGCTATGGGATATTTTATGGCTTTCTTTATTTTTGCTTTTAATGCTTCTGTTTTCTCCTTGTAAATAGCTATTCGATCAAGCATTGTCTCCAGTGCCCCTGATTGTTCGCCTGAATCAACAAGGCTTACAAAAAGATCATCAAAATAGGCTGGGTGAGCCTGGAGTGCTGTAGCCAAGTTGTTACCACCTTCGATATCATTCTTGATTTTAAGAAGCAAATCTCTCATCGAAGGATTGTCGTGGCCATCAGCTACTATGTCGAATGATTGAACAAGGGGAACCCCCGCTTTCATCATGGTAGCTAGTTGACGGGTAAATACGGCAACATCCATTGGGGTGATTTTTTTCTTCTTAGGGCCAAATAATGATGTCGGCTTTTTTCTAACCCGATTGGCAATTATGCCTTGTTTCCTGAGTTCGGCTTTTACTAACGTGATGTTTTGTCCAGGACTTTCCCCTTTGATTTTATTACCTTTTTTATCTACACCTTCCCAAACGAATAGCTGGATTTTTGGAGAGGTTGGTTTTTTAGTTGTTTTAGCCTGAGCTTGTGCTGCAGTAGCCATATTTAATGCCCTGTTGTTACACGGTTAACTTCTTCCAGGCTGGTTAAGCCATCTTTTACTTTTTTCAAGCCGCTGGCTCTGAGATCTGGGAACCCTTCTTCTCTTGCTGCATCAGCTATCTGAATTGCATTCCCTTCTTCCATTATAATCCGGGAAATGGGGTCAGTAACCTTAACTACTTCATATATACCCACTCGGCCTTTGTACCCGTTCACACATTTGTCACAACCTTTGGGGCCATATACAGTAAATGTTCCAAGCTCCTCTTCTTTAAAACCTTCAGCTATAAGAGTGTCGTTTGGAATATCCATTGGCTGTTTACAGTTTTTGCACAAGCGGCGCGCGAGTCGTTGGGCGATAATTAAGGACACAGAAGTGGCTATGTTGAATGCAGGTACACCCATATTTCTTAACCGGGTGAGCGTCTCTGGCGCGCTATTGGTGTGCAGAGTAGAGAGGACTAAGTGCCCTGTTTGGGCTGCTTTAATCGCTATTTCGGCTGTTTCTAAATCCCTGATCTCACCAACCATAACGATATCTGGGTCTTGCCTAAGAAAAGCGCGTAATGCTGAGCCAAAGTCTAGGCCAACCTTGTTGTTTACATTTACTTGGTTAATGCCTTCAAGATTGATCTCGGCAGGGTCTTCTGCTGTTGATATGTTCCGTTCTGGAGTATTTAAAATGTTTAGCCCAGTATATAGAGATACTGTTTTTCCTGATCCGGTAGGGCCTGTAACAAGAATCATACCTTGGGGTTGGTCTAGAGCATTTAAATAAAGGGCTTTTTGGTCTTCCTCATACCCAAGCATGTCGATTCCTAGCTTGGCACTATCTGGATCTAATATTCGTAGAACAATCTTTTCCCCAAAAAGCGTGGGGAGTGTGTTTACGCGAAAGTCGATTGCTCTGGTTTTTGAAAGCTTTAGCTTGATTCGACCATCTTGAGGAACCCGTCGTTCAGAAATGTCCAGCTGGGACATTACTTTTAGGCGAGCTGCTAACTTTGTAGCTAGATTAACTGGGGGGCGGGCTGCTTCCCGTAAGATACCGTCAGCCCGAAGCCTGATTCGATATGCTTTCTCGTAGGGCTCAAAGTGAATGTCAGAAGCCCCGATTTTGATCGCATCAAGGAGTATTTTGTTTACAAAGCGTACGATTGGGGCGTCATCTGCAGCATCAGCAGTAACATCACTCTGTTCTTCAGCTGTACCTGCCTCAATATCAAGGTCGTCTAGATCTGCATCACCCAAGTTGTCAAAGCTTGTATCCTGACTTTCTAGATATTTGTCGATGGCTGCATCAAGTTTGTCTTCATCGACAACAACGGCTTCTGTATTTAGGCCAGTATTAAACTTAATTTCATCTAAAGCTTGCAGGTTAGTGGGGTCGGATACTGCGACATATAACCGTGTCCCTCGTTTAAATATGGGCAATGCGCGGTGTTTTCTTACAAGTTTTTCACTTACCAGCTCTTTTGGGAGAGAGTCAGTAGAAAGAGCATCAAGTTCAATGATTGGGGTGCCAAACTCCTCAGATGCTGCCACAGATATAGATCGAGAAGGCACAATATTATTTTGGACTAAAAAGGTGACCAGGGGAATCTTCTGCTTTGCTGCGACTTCAGTGGCCTCCATAATCGCAGCTTCTTCTACGTGCCCTTCGGCTAATAGTTTTCGTGCAAGTCCGCTCAGATTCATAAGTGTATTCGCAGTTTATAGGGAAGCTTAAGGTGTAATTCGTATTCACTTGTAAATTATAGCTTTTTAATAGTAGACCATCACTTAAAGTGAATCACTCCCAGTAAAAAAAATTCAAAGTGACAAAAAATGTCAGTAGGTGTCGAAATGTGGCGCCAGCTTTAGAAGCTGGATAAAAACCAAACTCCTAGGAGGTTGATTTTATTGAAACATAATCAAAACTTGAAATTGGCATGGAGCATGCTTTCATTATAAATAGTTGGTTGGCTGTGATGCCGATGACAATTGCTCTTATCTGATTGCAAAATGTTTGGAGAGATTTAGATGAAAAAGCAAGTTCAACAAGGTTTTACCCTTATCGAATTGATGATTGTGGTTGCGATTATCGGTATTCTGGCTGCAGTTGCTATACCTGCATATCAGGATTACACGGTTCGTGCGAAAGTCTCTGAAGGTCTTGGGTTGGCTGCATCTGCAAAGACAGCTGTTGCTGAGACTTGGGCTTCTGAGGGGCGTTTTCTTCCATCGAATACATCTATAGGTCTACCTTTAGCTGCTTCTATCACTGGGAATTCGATTCGTAGTGTTAGTCAGGTTAACGGTTTAATTACAATTACTATGGCAGCTACCGGTTTGCCCGCTAATGTTGCTGGTGATGCATATGTTTTAAGTGCATCTACTACAGCTGGTGGGGTTCAATGGGTATGTCGAAGAACTACAATTGAGAACAAATACCTGCCATCTGAATGTCGTTAATTCGAAGCAAAATAGACTTGCAGAGTGGAATCACTGCAGGCCGAGAAGAAAAGGAGAGGGAAACCTCTCCTTTTCTTTTGTTGTTTGTCCTATTTGTATTAATTGTTATACCTAGCGGAGTATACCTACTTGGATTACCTGGTGGTTTTGAGTTTGATGACGGGGTTAATATCATTAAAAACGAACACCTCCAAATTGAGAGCTTTGATTTTGACTCTTTAAAGAATGCAGCGTTGTCGTCAAATTCGGGGCCTTTGCGACGCCCAATTCCCATGCTTACTTTTGCGCTAAATTACTTTTACTCGCAAGAGTCTGTTCTACCTTACAAGTTAGTCAATATAGCTATTCACGTAATCAATGTGGTTTTGGTTTTCCTGCTTACCCGGTTGGTGCTTTCTAGGGCGCCAGATACTAAGGGGAATAGTAGAGCGACGCTTCTGTTTGCGTTCGGAATTGCTTTGTTGTGGTCGGTATTACCAATTAACCTCACCTCTGTTCTGTATGTTATTCAGCGTATGGTTTCCTTGGGAGGAGCATTTGCATTATCTGCGCTTATATTCTGGATGCTTGGAAGAAATAAAATTCAGAAAAAAGAAAAAGTGCCCTGTTTGGAATATGGGGCGTTCTTAGTGTTTTTTGCCTTCGCTGTACTGTGCAAGGAAACATATGCATTAACAGTTGTTGCTGTTGGGTTGCTAGAGGTCTTTCTGTATTCTCGAGAAAGCAGGCTTGAAAAGCGCCAGTTTTCTGTTTTGTCCTTGCTTGCATTTTTGGGTTCCATTGGCTTGATATTGGTGCTTGTACTTCAGCCTTCTTTGATTTTAGGAGATTTTAGTCAGCGTGAATTTACTATGTATGAAAGGGGTTTAACCCAGAGTCGAGTACTTGTTCATTATC
>JBFKSL010000361.1:0-5042 GCA_041626995.1 Ketobacter sp.
GGATCAACCAATCGCTCTACCATAGATCGATCCAATTCTGTTTCAGCCCCTCTAATTTTGAGCTCAATATTCTTACCCAATTCGGTGGCGGTATCACGCACCAACCTACGAAAACGTTGAAAGGTATCGCCAATTGGCACCATTCTTAAGGTAAGTGCCGCATCCCGAATATGTTCTGTAAAACCACCTAAATTAGACACCGCATCAAGTAAAGGCCCATGATTAGTTTCCGATGCAAGCAAATCCACGCGCTGACGGCTTATCACTAGTTCACCAATAAGATTAATAAGTGAGTCTAACTTCTCAGCATCTACACGAATAAAACGACTTTCCTGTGGTTTTTCTGCAAACTTCTTCTGCTTATCGAGAGCCGCCTCCACCACCTCGGAGGGCACTGTTTGGTTACTGGCAAGAATTTCACCCAACATTTGGGGCTGCCCCTCAATGGCGGCTTGTACAGTCTGCTCATCCAACGCATTATCTAAGTTTGCTTGGGTTATCACTCCACTCTTAATCAAGATTTCGCCAAGCTTTTGATTGCTTTCTGGCAATGACCTTATGAGATCAATGTATTCAGTAACTTTGCTTTGAGGAGGCAAAATACGAATTTCTGACCCATATTGAACAAAACAAAATGCTTCTTCAATTGCAGATCTATCGTGATCCGTTTCCAGATCGATCTCGAAGCCTAAATAAAGCAACTCTGGATCATACTCTTCAAAACTTTCAGGAAGTCTATCATCCAGTGTTGTCAGGCTTTTTATGGAACCTATTCCATTTAAAAATCGAAAAAATGAAAGAGGATCCATTCCATTCTGCAATACATCTACACTTAATCGAATGGAAATATGCCATAAACCGTCACAGCCATCCCCGGAATCTATTTCTGCGCCTAAGGCTTCAGTTTCAGGATCTTCATCAGGGCTTAACCAAGGGCCAAGCTTTTTCAATAACCGTTCACCTTTTTCGATCTTTTCCTTAGTGGGATCTTTATCGCACCGAAGATCTTCCAGCATTGAAAAAATATGATCTTTACATAACAACAAAACGCCCTGCAGATCATTATCAATGACAACATCACCATCCCGAGCTTTATCCAGCACGTTCTCGACAAAGTGCGTAAACCCAACAACGGAGTGAAGCCCAAATAAACCGGCAGAGCCTTTAATGGTATGGGCTGCACGGAAAATTTCATTCAGCGTCTCTGCATCTGCTACCCCATCATCCAAGCGAAGCAGAGCAGACTCCATGTATTCCAATAATTCATCAGCTTCTGCAAAAAATGTTTGCAGCGCGCCATCCATACTCATGCTGCCTGCTCCTCAATACCAAACCAGCTCAAACAATCCAGCGCTGAGAGCACCTGTTCAACTGATTCACTTATACTGGATAAGGTAACCTCACCACCACCCTGCTCAACATTTCGCTTTAACATCATCAACAATTGAACGCCAGCTGTATCTATCTCTTCGATACCAGCCAAATTCAACTCCACACTTTGCGTTAGGTCGGCTAATTTAGACTGCAGTTCTTCCTTTACGAGTGACACTTGATAGATGGTCAGATCACCCATCACTGACAATGAATAGTTGTCTCCTGACGTTTTTATCTGCAGTTCCATAATTGTCCTCTAGGGTGCTATTAACATTGATACCGCTTTTAACATCTGTTCTGGCTGAAATGGTTTTACCACCCAAGCTTTAGCGCCAGCCGCTTGCCCTTCTTTCTTTTTATCATCCGATCCTTCCGTTGTTAGCATGATGACTGGCGTAAACTTGTATGCTGGCAATTTCTTCATTTCTTTAACAAAGGTTATTCCATCCATTACAGGCATATTTACATCAGAAATAATTAGGTTTATTTTTTTGCCATCTAATTTCCCTAGTGCATCCTGACCATGGGAAGCTTCTAACACATCGTATCCAGCGCCTTTTAGTGCAATACTCACTACTTGCCGAAGACTCGCGGAATCATCAACAATCAATATGGTTTTTGCCATCGTTCACTCCTTAGAAAAATGTGATTGAAGAATCTGCTGGGCCTTGGTTTCCATCATCACCTTGATGAACGGACACCTGCTCCAAGGTAGTGTAGGTACTTTCAACTGATTCAAGCCACGATGCCACATCCATACGTGTTAATGCTTGCGCTCCAACCAATGCATCTCGATGGGATGCCGCCTGCTGTTCAAGCCTATTCACATCAGTCATTACGCTTTCCAAGATTTGACTCACCCGATCTTGAAACTGCAACGCCACCAGAACTTCTTCTACATCACACCTTACGTGATTACTTTCCTGCTCTAAAACTTTGGATGATTCAATAATCCCAGAGCCTGCTGACTGAAAACCTTTAAGCACCTCACCAATGGTTAACTCTGCCTGCTCAAGAATTTTTGATTCTTTTTCTGCAAATTGTGTAGCGGTTTCTAACGCACTATCTAATGCTTGATTAACTTGCTCAATTCGCTGTGTAATCTTCGAGCCAGTTTCACCTGATCTATTGGAAAGCGTCCTTACTTCATCCGCTACTACAGCGAAACCTCGCCCCTGCTCTCCCGCTCTTGCAGCCTCAATAGCTGCGTTCAACGCCAAAAGATTAGTTTGTGACGCAATACCTGCCACCTCAGCCCCCATAACTCTCAGCTCTTCAGTGATTTGAGAAAGGTTGCTCAATTCGCCAAGCATGGCTTCCCGACTCTTTATGGTGGAGCGTAGATTTAAAATGATCTGATTGAGTGATTCATCCGCCGTATCGATAATATTGGCCAAACCATCCATTCCTTCACTACCACTTGTGGCGCGATGGGAGGATTCAATGGCTACTTGTAACCTTGTATTAATATCTGAAAAACGGTGACTTAAACTGGTAATGCCTTCTTCTGTTTGAGATCGTGCCAGTTCAGTTTGACCATTCCAAACAGGCAGTACACTAGAGAGTAATTCGAGATAGCTGGACAGCACCTCATTTAGATTCTGCAACTTCTCTTGATATAAATCGGAATCAATTTGCTTATGATCAAAGTCGGCGAGTTGTGTACGAATACGCCACAAACACCACAGAACAGCTCCCACCCCAAACAAACACAACACACCAAACACACTGCGGCTTACTGTTGCTGTTACGTCACCAAACAGTAAGCCACCGTATCCCAGCACAATTAAGGCCGTTCCGATCCATCCTAATCCTAATACGCCTTTCATCCATTCACCCACACGTTATCAGGCTACATCTTCTTGCTCATCGGCCTCTGCTACTTCCTGTTCAGCTTGCACCTTAAAGAACGCCACCAAATGCTGCAAATGACGTGCTTGACCACTCATTTCCTCAGAGGTGGCTGCAAGCTCTTCAGAAGCTGCTGCATTCTGTTGTGTGATCTGGCTCATTTGATTCATCGCTGAGTTCACTTGAGCCAATCCTCCTGATTGCTCAACAGAGGCCGCCGCAATCTCCTGCACCAAGTCCGAAGTTTTGGTGATAGCAGGCACCATTTCATTTAACAGGTTTCCTGCACGCTCAGCCAAATCCACATTACTCACAGCCACATCACCAATTTCTTGCGCCGCCACTCGGCTTCGCTCCGCCAACTTACGCACTTCATCGGCTACAACTGCAAACCCCTTTCCATATTGGCCCGCTCTTCCCGCTTCAATGGCCGCATTAAGCGCGAGCAAATTGGTTTGGTAGGCAATATCGTCGATGATGCTTATCTTCTCGGCGATCTGTTTCATGGCTTCCACTGTTTGGCTCACCGCTTCTCCACCTTCGGCTGCTTGATTTGATGCTTGCGATGCCATGCTATCGGTCACTTTCGCATTATCGGAATTCTGATCAACAGACGCTGACATTTCCTCAACCGATGCACTAATCTGTTCTACACTGGCAGCCTGTTCTGTGGTGGCCTGGCTAACACTTTGCGCTGTGGAGGCTACCTGAGAAGATGCATTGGTTAAGTTATCTGAAGTAGAAAGTATGTTATCGACCGTATCCGTTAAGCGATCCATGGTTTCATCCATAGCATTCAGCAACACACCAAACTCATCTTTTCGACGGCTTTCGGTTCTCAAGGTTAAGTCGCCATCTGCTAGCAATCGAACAACCGATAACACCGTTTGCAAGGGCCCCGTAATGCTGCGCATTAAAGCCCAGGATAAAAAAATCGCAAATACCACCACTGCAACAACCGATACAATTAAAGTGGTTTCTGTTGAAACAAAATTATCTAACCCTTGTTGATGCTTTTCTTCCAGCATCCCCTCAAGCCGGTCTTGCATCTTATCCAGCACATCACGCATGGCTTCAAATTTATTGGCGCCATCACCAATACTCAATTCAAGCGCCTGCTGTCGGTCTTGCGCTCGATTACTCTGCGCCAATACTACTATCGTACGCGTACTCTCTTCCCAACTGTCACGTAAAGATTCATAGTCTTTCATTAATAGGGAAAGTTCTTCGTCGGGCAATAACGAATAAAATTTATCTACGCGATCCCTCGCTTGCTGGATATTTTCTGCATGTGTGTCCAGCAAGTCTTTGAAACTATCTGAAGTTGGATCGGTTGCGTGCATTGTTCGCTCTGCAACCAATGCTTGTTGAAGGTCTCTGTCCGCCGAATAAAGAGTGCTGGTTCCTGGTACATAATTGGAGTGTATAAGTTCTGTTGTTTCATGCTCTGATTGAAATGCATTCATTACAAATAAGATCAGCGCAAGAAAGGTCAGTACTAGAATCCCTATGCCACCACTTAAACGCTTGGCGACGGACACATTAAGCATCATGAGTGTCTCCTTAACAAAAAACTAAAACCATTACTCCATTAACGTTAACTTTAGACAGGTATTATTATTTATCCATTAACATCAAGGCAGCAATTGGAGTATGGGTTTTGCCCTATTATTTAAAGTTATAAATTATTCTCCAGCTGTTAACTATCGGAATAACGCTTGAATTTTAGGGCAGGTTAATTTGGTTTTTTTTAACAGTGAGCACTATTCTTTGAGGAACCTGTTGTAAGAACTTTTAGGTGTACATGGCACTATCCC
>JBFKSL010000362.1:0-5039 GCA_041626995.1 Ketobacter sp.
GCGATCTCGGTAGTACCACCACCAATGTCCACCACCATAGAGCCACTGGCTTCTTCTACTGGTAAGCCAGCACCTATGGCTGCGGCCATGGCTTCTTCAATCAAGTACACTTCCCGCGCACCCGCACCGAGGGCCGACTCCTTGATGGCTTTACGCTCAACCTGGGTGGATTTGCAGGGCACACACACCAGCACACGAGGGCTGGGGGTGATGAAACTGTTCTCATGCACCTTATGGATAAAGTGCTGGAGCATCTTTTCTGTGACATGAAAGTCGGCAATGACACCGTCTTTCAGGGGCCGGATGGCTGTAATGTTACCGGGGGTTCGGCCCAGCATTCGCTTTGCGTCCATACCCACAGCAGCCACACTTTTGGCTCCATTTTGCTGTCGAATAGCCACAACAGAGGGCTCATCGAGCACAATACCGCGATCTTTTACATATATAAGGGTGTTGGCCGTTCCCAAATCAATGGAAAGGTCCGTGGAGAACATGCCGCGTAAACGTTTAAACATAGAAGGAATGACAACCCATCGAGCGGTTAAATTTTTCGAGAAATTTTTGTGGTAACACGTGTATTTTCAATAGTTACACTCTTGCGGGAACAATAGCAGTGCGTGACCAGTTCGGCAAGTTTAGGGGCGCAACTTTTGTCACAAGTTTTATGAACTTACCCTAATCCTAGCGCATTTTCTGGTACCATACGCCCTTTGCAAATTCACTGCCGGAGAAACCCATGGCATTGGACAAAGATGATGTAACAAAAATTGCCCATTTGGCACGGCTACAGGTGGACGAAAATGACGTTCCCGCCATTACCGAACGACTTTCATCCATTCTGGGCATGATCGAGCAACTGCAAGCGGCTCCTACCGACAATATTGAGCCCATGGCCCACCCAACGGATGCCATGCAGCGATTGCGCAAAGATGTGGCCACCGAAAGCAATCACCGGGAAGAATACCAGGCCGTGGCCCCCGCCACTGAAGATGGCCTTTATCTTGTGCCCAAAGTCATCGATTAATCAGGTTACTTTATTCATGCATACCAAGACCCTGAAAGCCCTGTCGGATATGCTGGCCAACGGCGAAGTGTCCAGCCAGGAGCTTACCCAACATTTTCTGGATCGTATCAAACAACACGATCCTCAGATCAATAGTTTTATCACCGTAACTGAAGAACAAGCGTTGGCTCAGGCCAAGGCCGCAGACGATACCCGCGCCGCCGGCAATGCAGGTCCTTTGGCCGGTATCCCCATCGCTCAGAAAGACATCTTCTGCACCAAGGGTGTGAAAACCAGCTGCGGATCTAAAATGCTGGACAACTTCAATGCACCCTACAACGCAACGGTGGTGGAAAAGCTAAACCAAGCTGGCGTGGTCAGCCTGGGTAAAACCAATATGGACGAGTTCGCCATGGGCTCTTCCAATGAAACCAGCTTCTATGGCCCGGTGAAAAACCCCTGGAATACCGATTATGTGCCTGGTGGCTCCTCGGGTGGCTCTGCTGCCGCTGTGGCTGCTCGTTTAGCCCCCGCCTCCACCGGTACCGACACTGGCGGCTCCATTCGCCAACCTGCCAGTTTGTGTGGCATTACCGGTTTGAAACCCACCTATGGCCGGGTTTCCCGCTGGGGCATGATTGCCTTTGCTTCCTCTTTGGATCAAGGCGGCCCCATGACCCAAACCGCCGAAGATGCCGCCATGCTGTTAAATGAAATGGCAGGGTTTGACCCCAAGGATTCCACCAGCACTGATATTGAAGTGCCCGATTACACTGCCAGCTTGAATGATTCCATAGAAGGTCTGCGCATTGGATTACCCAAGCAGTTCTTTGAAGAGGGTTTGGATGGTTCGGTACAAAAAGTCGTTCAAGATGCCATCGCCCAATACGAAAAAATGGGCGCCACCATCGTGGATATCGAACTGCCTAACACACACCTCTCCATTCCAGCCTATTACGTTGTGGCTCCGGCAGAGGCATCTTCGAACTTATCCCGCTACGATGGTGTTCGTTTTGGTTATCGCTGTGAAAACCCAGTAGATCTGGAAGATTTATATAAGCGAAGCCGTGGTGAAGGTTTTGGCGAAGAAGTGAAGCGCCGTATTTTGATTGGCACCTACGCTTTGTCTGCCGGTTATTACGATGCCTATTACCTGAAGGCACAAAAAGTTCGCCGCTTGATTAAAAACGACTTTGACGAAGCCTTTAAAAATGTCGATGTGATCATGGGTCCTACGGCTCCCAACGCCGGCTTCAAGTTGGGAGAAAAGGCATCCGATCCCGTTTCCATGTACTTATCCGATATCTACACCATTTCGGTGAACATGGCTGGCCTGCCAGGCATTTCCATTCCCGCGGGCGAAAGCAATGGCTTGCCCGTTGGCCTGCAGATCATCGGCAATTATTTTGATGAAGCGCGCTTGCTAAACGCCGCTCATCGTTATCAACAAGAAACCGACTGGCACAGTAAACTGCCAGCGGCATTTGCGTAAGGAGGTTCGCCATGTCCTGGGAAGTGGTTATCGGCCTGGAAGTGCATGTGCAGCTTTCAACACAATCTAAAATATTCTCTGGCAGCTCCACGACATTTGGAGCAGAGCCCAACACTCAAGCATCGCTGGTAGACTTGGGCATGCCCGGTGTGCTGCCAGTGCTGAACGAGAATGCCGTGGAAAAGGCAGTAAAATTCGGTTTGGGTATTGAAGCGGAAATTTGCCCCAAATCCGTTTTCGCCCGTAAGAATTATTTCTACCCTGACCTGCCAAAAGGCTATCAGATTTCTCAGTTTGAATTGCCGATTGTGGGTAAGGGCAATATTGAAATCACCTTAGAAGACGGCAGCACCAAACAAATCGGCATTACCCGCGCCCATTTGGAAGAAGACGCGGGCAAATCCCTACACGAAGATTTCCACGGCATGAGCGGCATTGACTTAAACCGTGCTGGCACACCGCTGCTGGAAATCGTGTCTGAGCCAGACATGCGTTCTGCCAAAGAAGCCGTAGCTTATGCCAAGGCTATTCATTCTTTGATTCGATACTTGGATATTTCCGACGGCGACATGTCTCAGGGCTCTATGCGTTGTGACTGTAACGTTTCCCTACGCCAAAAAGGCGAAGAAGAATTCGGCACCCGGCGTGAAATTAAAAACGTTAACTCTTTCCGCAATGTGGAAAAAGCCATTAACGCCGAAATCGAATGGCAAATGGATGAGCTGGAATCAGGCCGCGAAATCGAGCAAGCCACCGTGCTGTACGACGTGAACAAAGATAAAACCTTTGCCATGCGCAGCAAGGAAGAAGCCAACGATTATCGCTACTTCCCCGACCCTGATTTATTGCCAGTGGAAGTGACCGAGCAAACCATTAATCACATACGCCAAGACTTACCTGAGCTGCCTGCTCAGAAAGTTGAGCGGTTTAAGTCGGAGCTTGAACTTTCTGATTATGATGCCCGTGTTTTGGCCGCAGATCGCGTATTAGCGGAATACTTTGAAACAGTGGTGAACGAGTCTGGTGCCAAGCCAAAACTGGCGGCCAATTGGGTAAGCGTAGAATTACTGGGTGCGCTGAATAAAAACGATTTGCCAATTGAACAAAGCCCGGTGAGTGCCGAGCAACTGGGCGGTATGTTAAAACGCATCGCCGACAACACCATCTCAGGTAAAATTGCCAAGCAAGTGTTCGAAGAGCTGTGGAATAACGGTGGCACGGCCGATAGCGTTATTGAAAGCAAAGGCTTGAAACAGGAAACCGACACTGGAGCCATCGAAGCCATTGTGGATCAAGTGATTGCCAGCAGCCCGGACCAAGTGGCTCAATACCAGGCTGCCGATGACAACAAACGCAAGAAGTTGATTGGCTATTTTGTGGGACAAACCATGAAGCTTTCCAAAGGGAAAGCCAACCCGCAAATGGTGAATCAGATTTTGGCGAAGAAGTTACACTAAGCCGATAGAATTTGTCGGTGAAATCTTAGGAGCAGTAATTCAACCGACTGCAAACTAAAACAGCGGCTCAAGCCGCTGTTATTTCCGATTACTATTGTTGAGGGATAAAAAATTCCAGGTCATACAATTGAGAAGCTTCGCTCAAAAAGGCCGGTAACTCCGGTTCAGCACCACCATAAAACCGAAAATATATATTTTCAATTGCTCCGTCGGCATCTTTAATTACACCAACCTTTAAATTGTCATATTCATATGAGGAATAATCAGCAGTCGTTTCACTTGTAGAACACTCCTTTTTCAGCAACGCCTCTACTTCTACGGGAATCCTTAAATCACTCTCAAATTCCCACCCATCACTACCTAAAATCCGAACAGTGTTGCATGGCATTAAAAATGCCACCGAATATTTTCCCATCACAACCTTGCCTCGGCAGCTTCCCTTAGCAATTGATCACCCTGCTCTCTAGTTGCTTTTTGGACATTCACAGGTACTTCTTTAATATCCGCACCAATCGCCGCTTTAGTCCGGTGATGTCCATCCAAAATAATTAACTTACCATCAACATCTGCTGCTTCAATTGGCTTGCTCGAATCGAAGTCGTTTTCTTTCATATTTTTTCGCAGCCTATTAACTTGGCTACCAGACATCTCATCACGACCTTGACGGCCAATCAAACTCTTGGGATCTACCTTCTTTGTAACATTAGATTACCGGTTCAATTACCGATGCTCCTGCAGAATCACCATCCCATTGCTGGTCGCCATATGTAAATAACTCTAAGTAGTTAATGCTTCCATTATCAACCGTTACAACAACACCTAATCCAGAATTAAGTTTTGGGATAATAATTTCACCATCAAAACCTAACTGACGAATTGTATCTTCGGGTAGTATTTTATTATTCGAAAAATTCACATACATCCCTACACCAGTATACTCCCGCGAAACAACATGAAGCGTAGCCAAAGATGACCCCAGATTTTCTATATCTGGAAAGTGCTGCCTAAGCACTGATAAAAGGATTTTAATTTCAAAAGAAGTAATCAAAGAATTCATATTACAATCCCATTCGGCTAGCGGAAGATA
>JBFKSL010000363.1:0-5021 GCA_041626995.1 Ketobacter sp.
AGTCATTGTCGACGCTGTCCGTACCCCCATGGGTAAGTCCAAAAACGGTCAGTTTCGAAATGTTCGCGCAGAAAAGCTGTCTGCCGAATTGATTAATGCGTTAAAAGCCCGTAATCCAAACTGGAACCCGGCTGAAACTGAAGATGTGATCTGGGGTTGTGTAAACCAAACCCTGGAGCAGGGCATGAACATCGCCCGTAACATCGCCATATTGGCTGACCTGCCACGCACTGTAGCGGGTCAAACCGTTAACCGTTTGTGTGGTTCATCCATGCAGGCGCTGCACAGTGCCGCTCAATCCATTCAAACCGGCAACGGCGACGTGTTCGTTATCGGTGGTGTGGAGCACATGGGCCACGTGGGTATGATGCACGGTATTGATCTCAATCCTGAATCATCCAAATACGTGGCCAAGGCATCCAACATGATGGGCTTAACCGCTGAAATGCTGGGGCGTATGCACGGTATCTCCCGTCAGGCTATGGACGAGTTCGGTGCCCGTTCTCACCGTTTGGCCTGGGAGGCTACCGAACAAGGCCGATGGAAAAATGAAATTGTGCCTATTGAAGGTCACAATGCCGATGGTTTCAAAGTGCTGTGCGAAATCGACGAAGTGATTCGCCCGGAAACCAATGTGGAAGGCCTGTCTCAGTTGCGACCTGTTTTTGATCCTAAAAATGGTCAAGTTACTGCCGGTACTTCTTCTGCATTGTCTGACGGTGCTTCTTCTATTCTGGTCATGTCTGCTGAGCGCGCTCAGGCGTTGGGTTTGAAACCTCGCGCTAAGATTCGCTCCATGGCGGTTGCGGGTTGCGATGCGGCTATTATGGGTTACGGTCCTGTACCGGCTACCCAAAAGGCTCTAAAACGCGCTGGACTGACCATCGATGATATGGATTACGTGGAGCTGAACGAAGCCTTTGCCGCCCAAAGCTTGCCTTGTGTTAAGGATCTCAAGTTGATGGATAAAGCGGAAGAGAAGGTGAACCTGAATGGTGGTGCTATTGCATTGGGCCATCCGCTGGGTTGTTCTGGTGCTCGTATCGTAGGCACCCTGCTTAATGTAATGGAATGGAAAGACGGTAACCTGGGCTTAGCCACCATGTGTATTGGTTTAGGACAAGGTATTGCCACGGTGATTGAGCGGGTTTAAGAGGTTTCGTCGACCTTTTTGATCGTGCCATGCTGCCCGCCGAATGAAAGATAGAGAGTGGGCTGGCTCAGCAGCTGGGGACGTTTTGAAACACGTCGTGAACCCATCCCTGGGGACTTCACAGCGGCATCCATGCCGCTGAGAGTTTCAAAACGTCCCCAGCTACTGAGCTTTGTAGCCCACTCTCTATCTTTCATTCGGCTTTATTGTGCAAACCTTCTATAATCCCCCGCTTTCACTCATCACTAGAAAGCAGTTGTCCCATGAAAGGCCGTCAATTCCATCCTCAAGAAGCCGATTTACTGGAGCAAATCCTTCAGCACCGGCGGGATGTGCGCGGCAACCGGTTCCAGCCTAAACCCATTCCTGAAGAAGATTTACAACGCATCCTTATGGCAGGGGTGAACGCGCCTTCTGTCGGCTTTTCTCAACCCTGGGAATTCGTAGTGGTGTCCAGTCGGGAAACCCGTCAGAAAATATACAACGACTTCAAGCAGGAGAACCTGCATGGGGAACAGCAATTTCAAGCTCAGCGCCAACAGCAATATCAAGCATTAAAACTGGAAGGCATTTTAGAATCGGCCTTGAACATCGCCGTGTTTTATCGCCCTTCGGAAAACCCAGTGCTAGGCCAGACCAGTATGGAAGAAGTGGGCCGTTACAGTGTGGTGTGCGCTATTCAGAACATGTGGTTGATGGCGCGTAGCCTAAATATTGGGATGGGTTGGGTCAGCCTTCTCAATAAAGCCAACGTAAAATCCATATTGTCCGTACCTAATGACCGCGATTTAATTGCCTATCTGTGCCTGGGTTATGTGGATGAATTTTATTCCAGCCCGGAACTGGAACGATTGCAATGGGAAAAACGCAAATCCCTGCAACAGGTTGTGTTTCAGGAACAGCATTCTCCTCAGGAATAATATAAACTGTAAGGAAACTATAAGAGCTGAGGCATCTCATGAACACTGAGAAGGTTGTTTTTGCGTTTTTCATTCTGCTGGCCGCCACATTAAACTTTGGCTTTTTCCTCGGCGAAATCCACGATCATACCCACCATAATGTATATGAGTTATTTGCTGCGCTGGTCATCAGTTTAATTGCCACAGTGATGAAGTTTGGTGATCGCTCCCACCTTGGTGCCGTGCTTTTGGCTACAAGCCTGGTAGCCGACGTGCAACTGATTATTGCAGCGTTCCTTTGGGGTTATGCGGTTAATGTTAGTGAAGCAGGTATGACGGCGGAAATGACCGCCAGCGTGGTCTCCATGTCCGGTGGGGCGCTGTTGGCTAATATGACTTCAGTGGTGTTGTTGGTGGTAGAAACCATCACGGTTCGTCGTTAAGTTAGTATGAATTACGTAGCCTATTTGATACTGCGGCGCTTGCGGGCGCCATTGATCACCTTGATTGTGATCTATTCCATTTCAGTGTTGGGTTATGTGTTGATCCCCGGTTTGGATGGTGATGGTAATCCATACCGTATGAATTTCTTCCATGCCTTTTATTTTGTCAGCTTTATGGGGTCTACCATTGGTTTTGGTGAGCTGCCTCATGAGTTTACTGCGGCACAACGGTTTTGGACGTTGTTCTGCATCTACGCCACTGTCGTGGGTTGGATCTACAGCATCGGTGCTGTTATCGCCATTCTTCGTGACCATACTTTTATTAATCTGATTTCCCGCACCCGCTTTCGTCACCGGGTATTGAATTTGCGTGAGCCGTTTTATTTGGTTTGTGGTTATGGTCATACAGGCAGTGCAGTGGTGTCAGACTTGTGTCGGCGGGGTATTCAAAGCGTGGTGGTGGAAATTGATCCGTCGCGCATCGATGCCTTGGAATTGGACAATCACCCCTTCGATGTACCCGTATTATGTGCCGATGCTGGTGAGCCCCACGTATTAAAAGATTCGGGCATTGAGCATCCGCAATGTATTGGTACCCTCTGTCTTACTGATGACGATCACGTGAACTTGTACGTGGCTCTGGCCAGTAAATTATTGTCGCCTGATCGCATGGTGTTGAGTCGAGTTGCTACCCGTGATTATGCCGGTAATTTAAGATCCTTTGGTACCGATCATGTTATCGACCCCTTCGAAACCTTCGCCGATTACCTTACCAATGCCGTGGTTTCACCCTATCGGCAACTGGTGTACAACTGGTTGATCAGTCCAGAGCATCGTTCAATACAATCTGTGATTCGGCCCCATAAAGGTCGTTGGATTATTTGTGGCTTTGGTCGTTTGGGGCAGGCCATTCGCAAGCGCTTTGAAGAGCAAGGCCTGGAAACAGTCATCATTGAGCCAGACCCGGAAGGCCGTAACGTAAAAGAAGATTATCGTGTTGTTAGAGGGCTTGGCACCGAAGCGCCTACCCTAATGGAGGCAGGTATTCAGAATGCCGTGGGAATTGTGGCCGGTACTGCGGACGACGCCAATAATCTCTCCATTGTATTAACCGCTCGTGACCTAAAGAAAAACCTGATGACAGTGGCACGGCAAAATCAGAACCCCAATGCGTCGGTATTTAGAGCTGCCAATATCAATATGATCATGGATCCCAACATGATCATTGCGCAGCGCATTATGGTGTTAATTAAAACGCCTTTGCTGATCCGGTTTTTAGAGGCAATTCAAAACAACGACGAAGAATGGTGTCAAAAACTGGTGACGCGTTTTGATGTGCTGGTAAAAGAGAATGCACTGGATAGTTGGTCCATCAAAATCAACAAGGAGGAAACTCCGTCTTTGTATGAGTTACTGCGCAGGGGCATACCTGTGCCTGTTTCCGCACTCACCGCGCATCCGCAAAAGCGTACTCGGCAGCTACCGGCCATGGCATTGATGGTGGTTAGGAATGGCAATATCCAACTGTTGCCTGCCGATGGTTATGAGCTTCGACTTGAGGATGAGGTTCTGTTCTGCGGTTTATCCTGGGTGTTGGCTCAAATGCTGTGGACGGTGTATAACAATAATGTGCTAAGGTATGTACTAAGCGGTTCTGAAAGTGACTCAGGATATCTTTGGCGGCGCTTAATACGTAAACAAGGGCATTCCCCTAAGTGAGGCAGGCATGAAACAGTTTCCCACCGTGGCAACCACCATGACACCGTTTCCCTTCAGTATCGATATCAACGATACCTTGCAGGATGCTATGTCCATGATGGAGAAGCAGGGGATTCACCATCTGCCAGTCACAGAGCAGGGTAAGTTAGTGGGGGTGCTATCTGATCGAGATATTAATTTTGTAGCCTCACCCTTTAGTAGTGCTTCTTTGGAAGATGAATTGTTTGTCAAAGATATCTATTCCAGCCGCACCTATGTTGTGGATATACACACGCCTTTGGAAAACGTACTACGGGTCATGGCAGAAAAACACATAGGCTCTGCCTTGGTTACCAAAAATGATAAGTTAGCGGGTATACTCACTCAAAACGATGTCTTCAAAAAATTTGCCGAGGTACTGGTAAAGCTAAAAGCCAAACCTGACGGAAACGATGCCGCTTAACCCATACTACAACCCCAATAAGTCCCACCATACGCCAAAAGGTTTTCGCAATCCACGGGGCAGCCCCAAACGGCCACCCTTTAATGCTGAAATTGCGAGAGAAGTAGCCCATTTTATGGGAGAAATGCTGCGAACGGTTTCCACTTATCCCTTTCCTGATGATCATGTGATTTCAGAACCCTTGGCGTTAGCCCAGTATCAAAACCAGCAGTCACCTTATAAATTATTGTGGCTTGGTCATGCCAGCTTTCTGATTGATTTTAATGGCGTAACCGTATTAACTGATCCGTACTTAACGGATTACGCATCTCCGGTTCCCAGCCGTAGCACCAAGCGTTTAGTACAGTCAGCAATCGCCATTGAGC
>JBFKSL010000364.1:0-4990 GCA_041626995.1 Ketobacter sp.
CACGGTGATCGTTTGGGTGCAGACATCTGTATTCGGCTGGCCGCCACAGGGGCTCGGCGTTACGTAGTTGCCTTGCTTGTCTTTCACCGAGAAGGTACGGGTAACGATCAGGTTGGGGTACTGGCTGAGATAATCCAATCCGTTAAGACTTGCCTCCCCTTCCACGTATTCAATGTAGGCCTCATCCAGCACAACTAAAACCCGCTCAGGAATCTGTGCGATGAAAGCTTCCCATTCACTTTTGCCAAAAGACGTGCCTGTTGGGTTATTCGGGTTAGCGATAAAAATCACTTTGGTTTTTTCGCTAACCGCGTTGGCCATGGCTTGTAAATCATGACCATAATCTTTTGCCGGGGTTACGACCGCTGTGGCGCCCACCGCCTGAGTGGAAATGGGGTATACCGCGAAAGCGTATTGAGAAAACACCGCTTCATCACCGGACGCTAAATAAGCGCGAGCGATTAAGTCCAATACATCATTGGAACCGTTACCCAGGGTAATCTGCTCTTGGCTGACAGCAAGGTGTGATGCCAAGGCGTGTTTAAGATGAAATCCATTGCCATCGGGATAACGCGCCATTTCACTTTTGACTGCATCAATAGCAGTTAATACCGCATCACTTGGGCCGAGGGGGTTTTCATTACTGGCCAGCTTTACGATATTGCTGATGCCCAGCTCCCGTTCTAATTCTTCCACAGGCTTGCCTGGCACGTAGGGCGTTAACCCCTGAACAGAAGCTGTTGCTAACTGAATATAATCGCACGACATGATTTACAGAACCGCTTTCGGGTATGAACCCAGTTTTTTTAGATAAACCGAGATGGATTCTACTTCTTTCATTACATCTTTCACGGCCTCATCGCCTTCATGTCCTTCAAAATCGATAAAGAACACATAGGCCCAGGAGCCATCTCTGGATGGACGGGTTTCCACTCGGGTCAGCATGATGCCTGCTTTATGGAACGGCGCCAACAATTCATAGAGTGCACCGGGTTTATTCTTCATGGACACAATAATGGAGGTTTTATCCTGACCCGAAGGCGGTACATGCTCGCGGCCCACAATTAAAAAGCGTGTGGTATTGTGAGGGTTATCCTCAATGTTAGACGCAACTTTTTTCAGCCCGTAAATTTCCGCCGCCACTTCTCCTGCTATGGCCGCAGCATTCCATTCGCTTTGCATACGACGGGCCGCATCGGAGTTGCTGCTCACGGGAATGCGATCTGCCGTTGGGTAATGAGCATCTAACCATTGCCGGCATTGGGCAAAGGATTGCTGGTGTGAATAGATACGAGTAATGGAATTTTCTTTGGTATTTTGCCCCACCAATAAATGATGGTGGATGCGCAATTCCACTTCGCCGCAAATGGCGACATTGGAGTGGGTAAAAGAATCCAACGTGGTGTTTACCACGCCTTCCGTGGAGTTTTCCACCGGCACCACACCATAGTGAGCACTGCCGGATTCCACTTCACGAAACACTTCATCAATGGTGGCCATGGGCAGTGTTTTCACTGCATGACCAAAATGTTTTTGCGCTGCCGCCTGAGTAAAAGTGCCTTCCGGCCCCAGGTAGGCAATATTCATGGGTTCTTCCAAGGCCAGGCAGGCAGACATAATTTCACGAAACAGGCGCGCCATGGATTCGTTTTCCAACGGGCCTTCATTGCGTTCCATCACTTTACGCAGCACCTGAGCTTCTCGCTCAGGCCTATAAAACAGGGCCTTTTCTTCCCCGGTGATTTCCGCCTGCTTTACTTCAGCCACCTTTTGGGCGCACGCCGCACGGTTGTTGATGAGCTTTTGGATTTGCTGATCCAGGCTATCAATTTCGTTGCGTAGCGACTCCAGGGAGGGCTTGCTGTCGGACATTTGTATTAACCTCTATTATTCCTCGGCTCCGGTATCTTCATCGCCTGCAGTTTCTGCGCCATCTTCAGGTGTCTTTGCTACTTCTGCCGCCTGCGCTACTTCTGCCGCTTCACCGGGTTCCGCTTCAAGCTCTTCGCTTGCAGCTTCTTCCAGCTCGGCAATACGCTCAACACCCACCAGATGTTCATCACTGGCCAGACGGATCAACATCACCCCTTGGGTGTCACGACCTTGAATAGACACTTCAGCAACGCGAGTCCGCACCAGGGTACCCTGATCGGAGATCAGCATGATTTCGTCGGTTTCGCTCACTTGCACGGCTCCAACAAGCGAACCGTTACGCTCGCTGCAACGCATGGCAATCAAGCCCTTACCACCGCGACCTTTGGTGGGGAAATCCTCAACGGCGGTGCGCTTACCGAAACCATTTTCACTGGTTGTGAGCACCTGATGTCCAGCTTGGGGCACGATAAGGGAAATCAGCTCGGCACCCTCTGGCAAGTTCACACCACGCACACCACGCGCAGTTCTACCCATACCTCGCACATTTTCTTCGCTGAAGCGAACCGCCTTGCCCTCTGAGGTGAACAGCATGATATCTTGCTCGCCATCGGTGATATCGACACCTACCAGACGGTTACCATCATCCAACTCAATGGCGATTAGACCTGAACTTCGCGGGCGGGAGAACGCTTGCAGTTCAACCTTTTTCACTGTGCCATTACTGGTGGCCATAAACACAAACTTGCCGGACTCATATTCCCGTAGCGGCAGAATGGCGGTAATTTTTTCTTCATCACCCAATGGCAGGAGGTTCACTATAGGACGACCACGGGACTGGCGACCCGCTTGCGGAATTTGATAGACCTTGAGCCAATACACTTTACCCTGGTTACTAAAGCAGAGAATGGTATCGTGGGTACTGGTAACCAACAGATGCTCGACATAGTCTTCATCTTTTACGGCCGTTGCGGCTTTACCCCGACCACCTCGACGTTGAGCCTGATAGGTGTCGATGGGTTGAGTTTTGGCGTAGCCACCATGAGAAAGGGTGACCACAACGTTTTCTTCAGGAATCAGGTCTTCGTTGGTTAGATCCATACGGGAGGCGATAATTTCTGTACGGCGCTCATCACCGTATTGATCACGCACTTCTTCCAGCTCTTCACGAATCACTTTCATCAGCAGTTCGGGATCAGCCAGTATGGCCATTAACTCACGAATCAGATCCAGTTTTTCCTGATATTCTTTGAGTAGCTTATCGGTTTCCAAACCGGTTAAGCGGTGCAGGCGCATGTCCAGGATTTCTTTGGCCTGAACGCCAGACAGATAATAGAGACCGTCATCTCTCAAACCAAAGCTGGCATCGATATCATCAGGACGACAGGCATCGGGGCCACCGGCACGCTCTAACATTTCCAGTACATGACCGGGCTTCCAGCCTTGCCCCATTAAGCGTTCTTCTGCTTCGGCACGGCTGGGTGAGGCTTTAATCAGCTCAATTACGGGATCGATGTTGGCTAACGCTACAGCCAGACCTTCCAATACATGACCACGTTCACGGGCTTTACGCAATTCGTAAACAGTACGACGAGTCACCACTTCACGACGGTGACGGATAAAGGCTTCGATGATGCCTTTCAGGTTCAACAAGCGGGGCTGGCCGTCCACCAACGCCACCATGTTGATACCAAACACACTTTCCAACTGGGTTTGCGCATACAGGTTGTTGAGCAGTACTTCGCCATTTTCACCACGACGTACTTCAATCACCACTCGAATACCGTCTTTGTCGGACTCGTCGCGAATTTCGCTGATGCCCTCGATGCGTTTTTCTTTCACCAGCTCAGCAATTTTCTCAATCAGGCGAGCTTTGTTCACCTGATAGGGAATTTCGGTGATGATGATGGTTTCTTTGCCGTTCTTTTCGGTTTCGATATGAGCTTTGGCACGCATATACATGCGACCACGGCCAGTGCGATAGGCTTCGATAATGCCTGTGCGACCATTGATAATACCCGCTGTGGGCAGATCGGGGCCTTGGATATATTCCATCAGGCCATCGATGTCGATGTCAGGGTTATCGATGCAAGCTAAGGTGCCGTTAACCACCTCAGTGAGATTATGAGGTGGAATATTGGTGGCCATCCCCACCGCAATACCGGAGGAACCGTTGATCAGCAGATTAGGAACGCGGGTAGGCAACACCGAGGGCATATGTTCGTTGCCATCGTAGTTGGGCACGAAATCCACGGTTTCTTTATCGAGGTCTGCCAGTAGATCGTGGGCGATCTTGGACATACGAACCTCGGTATATCGCATGGCAGCAGCGTTGTCGCCATCAATGGAACCGAAGTTACCCTGCCCATCCACCAGCATGTAACGCAACGAAAACGGCTGCGCCATACGTACGATGGTGTCGTAAACGGCAGAATCACCATGGGGGTGATATTTACCAATAACGTCACCCACCACACGAGCGGATTTTTTATAGGGCTTGTTGTAGACATTGCCCAGCTCATGCATGGCGTAAAGCACACGACGGTGAACCGGCTTGAGGCCATCTCGCACATCGGGCAAAGCTCGCCCAACAATAACGCTCATGGCATAGTCTAAATAGGATTGTTTGAGTTCGTCTTCGATGTTAACCGGAAGGATTTCTTTGGCTAGTTCTGACATCGGGTTCCTGATTTTTTGATGACGGCTAATAAGGGCCTGTTAATACTATTTGATATGATCCGGCCCTAACGATTGGGGTTAAATCTTGCGTCGTTTTTGTCATTGCCCCTGACAGGTTTGACACCTGTTTTCAGCTGGCCACTGACTGCACCATTTTCTGGAAAAGTGGGCCCATTTAAAGGGCCTAATCTTAGCACAATTCAGGCCCTCTAAGCGAAGCTAAAAAGCGGTTTTTTGTGGAATTTCTCTGGAATTCACCCAGTTTCCTGTCGGGTTATGAGGGTTACCCCAAAAGCGCCACCACACGGGCTGTGGAAGGCTGCTCGATCACCCCTTTTTCGGTTACGATTGCATCGATTAACTCTGCAGGCGTCACATCAAATACGGGGTTGTAAACATCGATATTATTTGGTGCCAGGCGCTGACCTTTTACTGCCAC
>JBFKSL010000365.1:0-4964 GCA_041626995.1 Ketobacter sp.
GATTGTGGGCATGGGTGCAGGCATCGCCCTTCAGGCCATGAATAGCACCAGCATGGGGTTGCTGGCTCTCTCCGCTGCGGTATTAATGGTAGGCATAATCGTGCTTACCCTAGCCATGTTTAGCGTTGCCCATGCCCCCTGTTTGATTGTTTTTCAGGGCATGGCCCCAAAGCAAGCCTTTAAAACCGCCATCTTAGCCATGGTTCGCAATTGGAAGCCCATGACCCTCTACGGTATCGTATTACTTGGCTTATATATATTGGCGATCATTCCAGCTGGCCTTGGTTTGCTGATTTTATGGCCGCTGACATTAGTAAGCACTTACACTAGCTACAAAGACATCTTTCAGCCCTGATTTTCTGCCTTGTTGGCCTTAAAGCCAGCTTTTTCGGCTGGCTTTCATCACACAAACCCTACAAAATCCCATCATTGTTAATGTGACCAACGTCTATCTTATTGTGCGAACCACTTAACATTTTGAGATCATGTTTCGAATCGTCGTTTTTCTCATCTTGTGCTGCTCTTTTTCAGCCATCCAAGCTCAAGATCTGTTCAAATTGGCTGCCAATACCCATCAGCTTAAGCCAGAGCTGTTGCGCTCTATTGCGGAAATGGAATCCCAACTACACCCCTGGGCGGTAAATTTAAACTGGGAAGGCTTTAAACCCGACAGTAAACGAGAAGCCATAGAGCTAATAGAACAAGCCCAGGAAAAGCCCTGGCTGCTGAAACTGGAATATGGTGAAGATGATGCCCATCGTATGTTCTACTCCTCAGAGAAAGACGCTAGAGAGGCCCTGAAAGACATTCTTACTACTGCTCAAGCGCTGGATATACCCCGCCCCCAAAACTGGGAGGTACGCCTGCTGGACACCCGCAGCGTCGACGTGGGCATGATGCAGATTAACTGGAAATTCCATGGTCGCCACTTTGAATCACTTGAGGAGTTGTTCGACCCTAAGGTAAACATCCTCTATGCTGCCAAATATCTGCGCAAACTAATTTGGCGTCACGGCAAAATTGAGCAGGCGGTGGCCTTTTACCACAGCAACACCCATCACTTTCAATCAAAATATTTAGCGCTTTTCCGTCCTATTTATCAAAAACAATTGCTACTCGCCAAACGATAACCAGTAGAATCTGTCTATAGTTAAGGAAACGCAATTAAGGGGAAGCTTATGTCTACTGGAACCATTGTCTTTTTGGTGGCCGTTGCGCTCATCGCTGTTTATTTCATTTCTATCTACAACAAATTGGTGGCTCTGAAAAACCGCTTTGCCAACGCCTTTGCACAGATCGATGTGCAGTTACAGCGGCGCTATGATTTGATTCCCAATTTGGTGGAAACCGCAAAAAAATACATGGCCCATGAGCAACAAACCCTAACTGCCGTCATTGAAGCTCGTAACCAGGCCGCCGCTGCCGCCAAAGTTGCGGCCAGCCACCCGGAAGATGGCAAGGCAATGAAAGCGTTATCTGGTGCAGAATCCTTGCTGGGTGGCGCACTGGGCAATTTCTTTGCACTTTCAGAAAACTACCCTGACCTGAAAGCCAACACCACCATGAATCAACTGATGGAAGAATTGTCTTCCACTGAAAACCGTATCGCGTTTGCCCGGCAAGCCTTCAACGATGCGGTAATGGAATACAACACCTACCGCGAACAGTTTCCTAATAGCCTGGTGGCTGGTGGCCGCTTTGCTGCCGCGGAACTGCTGGAAATAGAAGACAAAGAAGCCAAAAAAGCCGTAAAAGTCTCGTTCGATTAAAATCCTGGTTAAGCCTCCATGAGCTTTTACCAAAACCAGGATGATGCCCGGCGTAAAACATTGCTGCTGGTAGGCTATTTCTTGCTGGCCATTATCATGATCGTCAGCTTGGTGAACCTGGCGGTTTATGTCATTTTATTTCTTTCCAGCATGGAAAAATTTTCAATTCGACAATGGCTACAGTCACCACTTTGCTGGGCAATTGCAGGCATTACCTTGTTAGTCATTGTGGGCGGCAGCCTGCTACGCATTACCCAGCTGGGCAAAGGCGGAATATCTGTGGCACTAATGGCCGGCGCCACGCCTTTAGACCCAGCCACACAAAACCCAAAAGAGCGCATTCTGATCAATGTAGTAGAAGAAATGTCCATCGCATCCGGCACGAGCATTCCCAGAATTTTTGTTATGCAAGATGAAATGGGAATCAATGCCTTTGTTGCTGGAACTGAACCCCGCAACACCATTTTAGCGGTTACCCAAGGTACCCTGGAAAAATTAAACCGCGATGAGTTACAGGGCGTTATTGGCCACGAGTTTTCTCATATTTTAAATGGCGACATGAAGCTCAATTTAAAATTAATGGGGGTTTTGGCGGGCATACTTTTAATTGGTCAGCTAGGTGAATTTTTACTGAGTGGCAGCCGACGCCGACACTACAACCGTCACCACCATTCCAGCAGTAACAAAAGCGATGCTCAGCTGATTCCTCTTGGGTTAGCCTTAATGGTTATTGGCTACGTGGGCCTGTTTTTTGGCAGACTGATCAAAGCGGCAATTTCACGGCAGCGTGAACTCTTGGCTGATGCCTCTTCCGTGCAATTCACCCGCAATCCAGAAGGCATTGCCAGCGCCCTTTACGCCATCCACCATTATTCAGGCCATGGCTTGCTGCTGAATCGACACGCTGAAGACATGAGTCATATGTGCTTTGGCACCGCAGTAAAGCATCGATTAAACGGCATGCTGGCCACTCACCCCCCCATTGAAGAACGTGTGCGTAGCATTGACGCCACTTTGTGGCCACGCATGAAAGCACGTTTTAAAAATCGTTCTCAGCACACCCAGGAAACAGCACCAACCAACAGAACTTCGCCATTACCCGAACAGGCCAGTGGTTTTAGCGCCATCCCCTATAGTGCAGACACCGAAACGAAGGTAGATACAAAACAGATAAAAGCATCAATCGGCACCCCCACCCCGCAACATCAACTTTATGCTCATGAACTACATGACGCTATTCCCATCAGCTTAAAAAGTCACGCCCATAATGGCAATGCGGAATGGCTGCTGTATGCGTTGTTCCTGCAAGGTGATAGCAACCCGACCAATGCATTGAAACTGTTAGCCCTAACCACAAATCAGGCTTCTTCCATTAAAAACATGGTAGAAAATTTGACCGCAAGTGATGCGCGCTTCCGTTTGCCAATTTTGGATATGACATTAAGCACGCTCAGACTGAAGCCTGAAGAACAACGCAAAAAACTATTGCAAAATTGCATCACCTTAATCAAGGCTGACCGACGCATAACGTTATCCGAATTTGTATATTACTTTCTGGCACAACAAGCCCTAGGTGATAGAAAAAGAAATGTACGCAGCATAAAATCTTTTCAAAAAGTGGAAGCTTCATTAGCGGTTTTATTCAGCACGATCGTTCAATGCAGCGGCGATTCAAAACAAAAGCAGCGTGACAACTTTCAGCAAATCATGAGCTATTTCAGCAAAAAGGACTTTACACCACAACTGGACCAACCTGCCTCTGCCAATGCACTAAATCATGCCCTGTCCAGACTCAGCCATCTTACCCCGCTACTAAAACAACCGCTGGTAGATGCTTGCGTGGATTGCATACTGCACGATGAAAAAGTAGTGTTAAAAGAAATAGAATTGCTGCGTGCAGTGTGTGAGGCGCTGGATTGCCCAATGCCTCCACTCTTGATTAACCCTTAATTCAATCCTGTTTTTTAAACGGCAGATACTGATTGGCAGTGGAACGATAACGCTCCACTTGGCTGGATTCAGCTTGCAAGTACTCCTCAATAGCATCATGAAATGCACCGTGAGCTATCATGTGCCAGGAATCGGTTTTGATAGGTTCAAACCCGCGCAACAATTTATGTTCACCCTGAGTGCCAGGATCAAAGCGTTTTAACCCTTTCTCAATACAAAACTCGATACCCTGGTAAAAGCAAGCTTCGAAATGCAAGCAATCCACCTGTTGCAAGGCACCCCAGTGACGACCATACAAAACGTCACGATCAAAAAAGAAAATTGCAGCGCCAATCATCATCCCATCACGCAGCGCCTGCACCATCATTAAATGATCAGTCATAGCTTGGGCAATTTGCTCAAAGAAAGACAACGTTAGATAGGGGGTCATCCCTCTCTCGTGATAAGTGTTGCAATAACAATGATAGAACTGTTGCCAGTCTTGTTGCTGCAATTCACCAGCCATTTTCCGTACCAGCTCAACACCCTGCTCAGCAACTTTTTCCCGTTCACGCCGAATGCTCTTTCTCTTCCGTGATTTTAACTGCTGCAAAAAATCATCAAAGCTCTGATAATCCCGATTGATCCAGTGAAATTGCGTATCGTGCCGTGCCAGCAATGTTTGTTGCTCAGCAGCCGGTTTTTTATGGGAAAACAGCAAGTGCCAACTGGACAATTTTTGCTGCTGCAATCGTTCCGCAATCGAATGCACCGCCTGGGTTAACCAACGCTGCTCTTGATTGCCATCGACACACCACCAGCGAGGGCCAAGACTAGGGGTAAAAGGAATGGCGGTAACCAATTTAGGGTAATACTGCAAACCCACTCGCCTATAGGCTTGCGCCCAACTTTGATCGAATACAAATTCACCCCAAGAATGCAGCTTTTTATACAAAGGCATATAGAACACAGGCTGTGCATTTTGCTCAATCCACAGGTGTTGTGGTTGCCAACCGTTCTGCTCGCTTACACACCCTGTTTGCTCCAATAATGAAAGAAAGTGGGCATTAAAAAACGGGTTAAGGTCCACAGATTCTAACGCCAGTTGAATAGACTCAGGCAAATCAGTAAAACAGGATTCGAAATGAACTTTCATTGCTTAACTCAAGTGTTAATATGTCAGCAGGGAATGCCGTAAACAGGATCATAAGGTGAAGCTCCATGTTGCACAACAAACCTTTTTCACAAGCCTGCGAGAATAATAAA
>JBFKSL010000366.1:0-4962 GCA_041626995.1 Ketobacter sp.
ATGAGCGTGATCGTAGGCAGGGCGCTACCCGATGTGCGCGATGGTCTGAAACCGGTGCAGCGACGGATTGTGTATGCGATGTCGGAACTGGGCCTGAGTGCTGTTTCCAAACATAAAAAATCCGCCCGTACCGTAGGGGATGTGCTGGGTAAGTATCATCCCCATGGTGACAGCGCCTGTTACGAAGCCATGGTGCTGATGGCGCAGCCGTTTTCCTATCGCTATCCACTGGTGGATGGCCAGGGCAACTGGGGCTCGCCCGATGACCCCAAATCTTTTGCCGCAATGCGTTACACCGAGTCTCGCTTGGCACCCTATGCCGAAGTATTGCTCAGTGAATTGGGGCAGGGCACGGTAGATTGGCAGCCTAACTTTGATGGCTCCATGGATGAGCCCACGGTTCTGCCTGCTCGGTTGCCTAACGTATTGTTGAACGGTGCCATGGGTATTGCGGTGGGCATGTCCACCGATATTCCGCCGCACAATTTAAAAGAGGTGGGTACCGCCTGCATTAAATTGTTGGAAGACCCAGGTTGCTCGGTGGATGACCTGTGCGACATCGTACAGGGTCCCGATTTCCCTACCAACGCAGAAATCATCACGCCTCGTAATGACATCATCAAAATGTATGTCACTGGGCGCGGCTCCTTACGCATGCGCGCTCGCTATTTAATGGAAGACGGTGATGTGATTATCACCGCCCTTCCTCATCAGGTGTCTGGCAGTAAAATTCTTGAGCAAATTGCCGACCAGATGAATAAGAAAAAACTGCCTATGGTGAGTGATTTACGGGATGAGTCGGATCATGAAAATCCCACTCGCTTGGTGATCACGCCACGTTCCAACCGTGTAGATGTAGACGCCATGATGGGCCACCTGTTTGCTACCACGGATTTGGAACGCACCTATCGCGTCAATATGAACGTGATTGGAAATGATGGCCGCCCTGGTGTGAAAGGCCTGCACGATATGCTTAGCGAGTGGTTGGAATTCCGTATTACCACCGTACGGCGCCGTTTGCAGTATCGCCTGGATAAAGTTTTAGATCGCCTGCATATTTTGGAAGGTTTTTTAATTGCCTACCTGAACATTGATGAAGTGATTCACATTATCCGTACCGAAGATCATCCCAAGTCGGTGATGATGGAGCGGTTTGGTATAAGCGATATTCAGGCAGAAGCCATTTTAAATTTGCGTTTACGCAATTTGGCCAAGCTGGAAGAGTTCAAAATCCGCGGTGAGCAGGAAGAGCTGGAAAAAGAGCGTCAAAAACTGGAAGACATTCTTAACTCCAACCGCAAACTGAAAAAGCTGATCGTTACAGAAATCAAAGAAGATATTGAAAAATACGGCGACGATCGTCGTTCACCCATCGTGGTGCGGGAAGAAGCCAAAGCCATTGATGAAACGGAATTGGTTTCGGCCGATCCTGTTACCGTAGTGTTGTCGAAAAAAGGTTGGGTACGTGCGGCTAAAGGGCACGATGTAGATGCCGAAGGTTTGAATTATAAGTCTGGCGATGAATACAAAGCATCGGCTTTAGGTAAATCAAACCAAAACGCCATCTTTATCGACAGTACAGGCCGCAGTTATGCGCTACCGGCTCACACATTGCCGTCGGCGCGTGGCCAGGGTGAACCGCTCTCCGCGCGCTTGTCGCCACCATCTGGTGCCACTTTTGATGGCGTATTAATGGGAGTGGATAGTCAGTTGTACCTAATGGCCAGTGATGGTGGTTATGGCTTTATCGGCAAGTTGGGTGACGCACAAACCCGAAATAAAAACGGTAAAGCATTCTTGAATTTGTCCAAAGGTGCTCATGTGTTACAACCTAAACCCGTTACCGACATTGATAGTCAATATGTGGTGGCTGTGTCCAACGAAGGTCGAATGTTGATGTTCCCTGCTGCGGAGTTGCCGCAACTTGCCAAAGGTAAGGGTAATAAAATCATCAGCATTCCTGGGGCTCGCGTGGAGGCCAGGGAAGAGTTCGTGATTGATACCGTTGTGGTAGGTAAAGACAATCAACTGAAGGTGTTCGCGGGTAAGCGTCATATTGGATTGAAGTTTTCCGATTTAGAGCACTATCTGGGTGAGCGCGGTCGTCGTGGTAACAAGCTGCCTCGAGGATTCCAGAAAGTGGATCGCATCGAGGTGGTGTAATTCATCATGGCGTATTATGCCAAACTCTTGTTAATCTGGTTGGTGGCTCTTATGTTGGGCTGTCAACCAGCTGATTCCCCGGAAACCGTCATCGAACAAAAAATACAACAAATAGAAAATGGCATTGAAGCTAAAAATGCGGATGATGTGTTGGACCCCTTCTACGAGCAATTTGCCACCGCCAAGGGGCAAGATAAAAAGTGGATTAAGCGCACCCTGGCTTTTTACATGTTGCGTCACCAAAATATTCAGGTGCTAATTACGGGTTTGGATGTGGAAATAACATCACCAGATCGTGCGACGGCGCGGTTTAACGTTTTGCTCACCGGCGGAGAATCTCTGCTTCCCCAGCAAGGTTCTATTTATCAGGTGGAAACGGATTGGCGTATTGAAGACGGGGAATGGATGTTGGTCTATGCCAAATGGCAGAAGCCTTAATTCCCCCACTTTTATTCGCTTTTCAGGTTCAATAGCGCTTCAACACTGGCTTCATCAAAATGCCGTTTGCCAATAAAGGCAATGGCGTGATTACCTTGTTGTCGCATAGCACCCGCGCTGGGAACGCCTAGCGGCCATAAAAAATAACGTTCAAAACGCTCGGAGCTTGCAATAATGCCGTCGTGGTCAAACCAGCTTTTATATCCCTCTTCAAAGGGCAAAGAGCGCAACTCATCGTAATCATTTAAGGTGTATGGGTGTTTGCCTGATATGTTGCGCGAACTCAGATTTACTAAATAATGTTCGTCTGCGGTTAGGGTTAGCATTGGGTGAGGCTGGCTGGAATCCACGCTGGTGGAAAAGTATAAAATTGGTTCCAGTATGTCTTCGCCTTGGTTGCTATTAACAAGATCGTGCAGCGGTGATTTCGTAGGAATGTGCACGCTGTGATAACAACCACAGGGGTGGATGGAATCGTAAAACAAAACCTGTCCGTTATTTTGTAAAGTTACTCGCCATACCAGGCCGTCCAGTTTGCCGCCATACCAGTCTTGTGGTGAAGGTTTGGGACGCTCGGAAAACCAGGCGGTGTAATTGAGCTGTAAAAGCACTTCATTCTCATAGCGAATATAGCTGGTATAAAAATACACGGTAGGCTTTGTAGTATTGATGGTTCGCTGTTTGTTTTTCCAGGTGGCTGAACCGATTTTATCGGCATGGGATTTTTGCCCTATGCGAAAATGTGGGCTATGCCATAGAGCCAATTCTGTAAGTTGATTTTTGGTTAAGGTAGGCACCTGTAAGGGGTTAGAATCGAGCGCCTGTGTTAACCATTGGGGAAACTGTTTTGATAATCCGTTTGGTTTGCCCGTTGGGGAATAAACCCTAACAGTTTTTAGTTGTTTCTCTTGAAAGCCCTCAATGCGCTGTCTCATCTCCTGTTGGTATTCCTCAATGGAGGAGGCTGCCATGAGCTTGGTTAATGAATAGAAACCGAAAAAACGCAGCCAAGTGCTGTAGCTATCGTCGATGTTTGCTTGTTTTGCAGTGATGCCTTGTTGTAATGATGCTTGCCATAAGGTCGTGTCGCATTGCCCCGCAAACGCATCAAAAGTTGAATAACCGCTGTCCTTTGAAAAAATTTCTTTGGATTGGATTGAGAGGTTTTGCCATTCCGTTCGTAACCCTTCCATACCAAAGCGATGGAGCTGCTTACGAATATACTGTTCCTGCTCTTGGCTCAGTTCTTTCTCAAAAAAAGCAGACCAAAATCGATTGCCACGATAGGTGGGGAAATCGTTAAGCGGTTGATACTGTGCGTCATTAACTTTTTCTTGATTAACAAGATTCTGCAGTTTTTTTAATGACTGAGAGCATTGCAGTAATTCAGGGTCTGTTGGCTTTTGAAAATGGGCGCAGCCTGCCAATAAAAAAATAAAAATGCTAAGGGCAATTTTCATGCCGGGGAATGGGGTTGATAAAATCATAGGCAGTGTAGTCGTCTGCGTGTTGGGGAGCCCATTGTTTTAAGTTAATTAGCGCCTCAATTGCAAGGGATCTATTCATATTATTCACCAGCCATTGCGGAATTCTCCCGCCCCAGCGGCTACCCGATTGATACCGAATGTGGGTTGTGCAATTCTCCTGGGCAGTGAGTAGCCAGTAGCCTTCTGCCAGTTCGATACGAACATATTGAGAATCTTTCGCCAGCTGCTCCGGTTGATTTTGCATCTCAATCTGAATGTGATTGGGCTGTGGTTGGTTTATGCGAAACAGCGTTACTGCATCTCGTGGTTTAAAAGGCCATTGGCTTTGTGTTTGAAAATGTACCAGGGTATCAAAATGATTGGGCTGGCTAATCACGGTTACCTTGTGGGTGTAGGGAAGCCATTGGTGTTGGTTGGAGGCATCCTGTAATAAAGGCAGTAATTTCGGTAGTGGAGCGGCAATGACGGTTTCTGCACGCACCAGTGTGTAATGTTTGCTGGCTTGTGTCCAAAGTTGCACTGCATCGTTACCGCTTTCTTGTGGCTGCCAACTCCAAGCATTGCTACAAGCGCAAAACGCACAAAGGCTAATAACCCGCAGTAAGGCAAGCTTCATAGCGTTGTTCCATTTGTGTGGCGGCAGCCGTGAGGTCTTCATCTTTTGCCACCTTAGAAGACGGCAGAACCGAAATATTCACGGTGCCTGGTGTGAGTTGAGTGGACTTGGGCGCCAACCGTTTACCGCTGTTATGAATCACAATTGGTGTAATGGGAAAACCGCTGCGTTGAGCCAGTTCGAATGCCCCTAGCTTGAAACGGCCAACAGCATGGTTGTGTACACGGGTTCCCTCTGGCGCAATGGCGATAGAATAAC
>JBFKSL010000367.1:0-4945 GCA_041626995.1 Ketobacter sp.
TGGCGCTCGGAATCTCATATTGTGTTTCCTGGATTTCAGGCGCGAGGCACCCTGGGACGAAAACTGGTGGATGGAGAGCAGCATGTCAAAATATTTGGCAGTGAGTTTGCGGTAAAGGCGAAAATCCATACCTTGGGTGGCTTTTCTGCCCATGCGGGGCAATCACAGTTGTTAGATTGGGCGCAGAACTTTAAAAATACCCCGCGTTTTTATTTGGTGCATGGCGAAGTAGATGCCTTGCAATGCCTGCAAAACAAGCTTCAAGAGAAGTTAGGAATATCGGCAGAAGTGCCTTCAGAAGGCACTAGCATGGTATTTTAAAAGCACACTTTACGACCTTTCTCCTTGGCTCGCCGTTCACATTCGCGACGAATATTATCGCAGGTAATGGCCGCGCCGGGAGACATGTCACTATTGTTTTCACATCGATAGTAGCGTTCTTGCAGTTCCGACATAGGCAGATCGGCAAATTTCGATTCACCACAGCCAAGTAGCATCAGGCTGGTTGTGGCAAAGATTACATGTTTCTTCATTGATAGCCCCCATAACGTCATTGATTCAATGCCATAAGATGTTCATTTCAGTATAGAATAGCCTCTTTCGAACTCAACCATAATTCATGACACAGTGAATGTGCATGAATATCAGTCGCAGGATAGGAGTAACTTGAGGTATGAATATTGCCCATCTGATCGGAAAGCTTAGCTTTGTGGCCTTTTTTTTAATTTGGATGCAAGGCTGTGGGGATAGTCCTAAAGATCAGAGTGGAGGTGAGGAAACTTTGCCTTCAGTGGTGGTCTCGACTGTCAGTAAAGTGGACATTAATCCAACGCGAAATTTTGTTGGGCGAATTGAGGCTGTAGAGGATGTTAATGTTCAAGCTCGGGTGAGTGGGTATTTGTTGAAAATGGATTTCACCGAGGGTCAGTTTGTAAAAGAAGGGGATTTGCTGTTTGAAATTGACGCTAAGCCTTATCAGGTGGAGGTGGACCGACTTCAGGCGGAAGTTAATAGGCAGCAGGCGGCGTTGGTTAATGCTGAAAGCAACTATGAGCGGGGCAAAGGCCTGGTTAAAGATGGTTATATCAGTGCCACGGATATGGATGAGCTGGTATCCCGCCGTGACCAAGCAAGTGCATCATTGATTTCCAGTAAAGCAGCCTTGGAAAGCGCTAATTTAAACCTTTCTTACACCAAAATATTGGCCCCTATATCAGGCCGTGTGGGTCGAAAAAATGTGAGTATTGGCGATTTAATCAGCCCGGAGTCAGGCGCATTGGTCACCTTGGTGAGCATGGATCCCATGTATGTCACCTTCGATGTATCTGAAAAAATCATCACCAACGCACGTAAGCAAAAAATTATTGGGCCGGAAGCAGCAGACAAATTGCCAATTCCTCATTTGATTTTGCCCAACAAAGATACCTATGAGCATAAAGGAAAGTTTGACTTCATTGATAACCGTGTTGATAGGGATACTGGTGCAGTTAAAGTGCGAGCGGTGTTTTCAAACCCAGATCAAGTATTGCTACCGGGTCAGTATGTTACGGTGGTAGTGGAATTGCATAATACTGTGCAGTCAGTGTTGGTTCCTCAGGCATCCGTATCCGAAGACCAGCAAGGCAAGTTTGTACTTATAGTGGATAAGGATAACCTGGTGCAACAACGCCGAGTAACTATGGGTGAAAGAGTGGGCATAAACTGGGCGGTGGAGACAGGCTTAGAAGAAAGTGAGCGAGTGATTGTTGAAGGTCTGCAAAAAGTTCGCATAGGCCAGAAAGTAGAGTCAGTAGAGCAGCAAGTAAAAGCCTTCGATAATTCTAATCAGGGCTAATACCTATGTTCAGTATATTTTTCATCAATCGCCCCAAGTTTGCTTTTGTTATTTCCATCGTTATTACATTGGCGGGGCTAATCTCCCTGCCGCTGCTTCCCATTTCTGAATTTCCAGAAGTGACCCCACCGGTTGTGAATGTGTCCACCAGCTACCCTGGGGCTGATGCAGAAACGGTGCGAGATACCATAGCTACCCCAATCGAAGCCGAGCTTAATGGGGTGGAAGGTGCCATATACATGTCATCCAATAGTGCCAATGATGGCACCTACTCGCTCAATATTACCTTTGAAGTGGGTACCGATCCGGATATGGCCCAGGTGCGCGTACAGAACCTGGTGCAGCAAGCCACTTCCTCGTTGCCGGAAGAAACCTCCCGTCAGGGCGTGAAGGTCAATAAGAAATCGACCTCTATGACCCTGGTGGTGAATCTTTTTTCTCCAGATGAAAGTTATGACGCGTTATTTCTGTCTAACTATGCCAGCTTGAATATCACTGATGCCCTGGCTCGAATTCCTGGTGTTAGTGATGTCTCCATCATGGGAGCGCTGGATTATGGTATGCGTATTTGGTTAAACCCCGACCGAATGGCGAGCCTGAATCTGGCAGTACAGGATGTATTGAATGCGGTGCAAGAGCAGAATGTTCAGGTAGCTGCCGGTCAGATTGGTGCGCCGCCGGTTTTAGATCATCAACAGTTTCAATACACCTTACGTACTAAAGGACGTTTAAGCAGTGTTGAGGATTTTGAGAATATTGTTCTTGTTGCCAGAGAAGACGGATCAACTGTCATTCTTAAAGATGTGGCCAGGGTGGAGTTGGGCTCGCAGACTTATGCTTCCTACGGAAGGTTAAATAATAAACCGAGCACAGTTATTGCTATTTATCAGCTGCCAGAAGCGAATGCCCTTGAGATCGCTGATGCCGTTGCGGAAGAAATGGAACGTCTTAGTCAGTCTTTCCCAGAGGATCTGGAGTTTGACATACTTTATGACACCACCCGTTTTGTGGATGCGTCGATTGAGGAAGTGATAGTAACACTATTCCAGGCGTTATTACTGGTGGTATTGGTGGTGTATCTATTTTTGCAGGATGTGCGTTCCACTCTGATACCGGCCATCGCCATTCCCGTCTCTTTGGTGGGCACCTTTGCCGTGTTATTGGCAGTAGGCATGACCATTAATACCGTTACCTTGTTTGCCTTGATTTTGGCTATCGGTGTGGTGGTGGATGATGCCATCATTGTAATCGAAAACGTGCAGCGTCATATGAGTGCGGGTCTTTCACCCAAACAAGCCACTGAAGAGGCGATGAAGGAAGTGTTTAGCCCGGTCATTGCGACCACTTTGGTGTTGTTAGCGGTGTTTGTCCCTGTGGCGTTAATGCCGGGTATTACTGGCGCCATGTATATGCAGTTTGCAGTGACCATTTCCATTGCGGTACTGATTTCTTCAATCAATGCATTAACACTTAGCCCGGCACTGTGTGCCACTCTGTTAAAGCCTAAACAGAACGTTCAGCCTGGGTGGTTTTTTTCCAAGTTTGAAGCCCTGTTTACTAAACTTACCGGTGGTTATGCAAAGTGGGTTAAGGCTCTAGTGCGTCGAACAACCATCGTCATCGCATTGTTGGTGGCCATATTGTTGGGTACGGGATATTTGTTTACCAGTCTGCCTACGGGGTTTATTCCGTTCGAGGACAAAGGCGCGTTTATGGTGGATGTGTCGTTGCCAGATGGGGCTTCACTGAACCGTACGGAAAAAGTATTGGCACAGATAACCGATATCATCAATGCGGAAGAAGGCGTTGCAAACGTTATGACCGTGAGTGGTTATAGCATGCTAAAAGGTGCCTCAACTTCCAATGGTGGTTTGGCCATAGTAGTGTTGGATGATTGGAGTGAAAGGCCTGAACGTAGTCAGCATATGTTTGCTATTTTAAAGCGGGTACAGAAAAAATTGCTGGCGTTACCCGAAGCCAATGCGTTTGCGTTTCCTTTGCCTGCAATTGCGGGCGTTGGAACCAGCGGCGGTTTTGAATTCGTGTTGCAGGATAGCCTGGGGCGCTCACCATCCGAGCTGGCAACCGTTACACGATCACTGATTTTGGCAGCAAATGAAAGCCCGGTGATTGATGGTGTTGATAGTCCATTTCGTGCCGATGTGCCTCAGGTTTTTGTGGATGTTGACCGGGTAAAAGCCCGTAACCTGGGCATTTCATTGGATGATTTGTTCCTGACGATGCAAACTCTGATGGGGTCTTTGTATGTAAATGACTTCAATAAATTCGGTAAGGTGTATCGGGTTATGATGATGGCCGATACCGAATACCGAAGTGATGTCTACGATATTGGCCGTTTCTTTATTCGGAATAAAGAAGGCAATATGGTGCCTCTGGGAACGCTGATCGATAGTACACCTATTTTGGGGCCAGAGGTGGTCACTCGTTACAACCTATTCTCATCTGCCACCGTTAATGGTAAAGCCGCTTCTGGTTATAGTTCAGGTGAAGCCATTGCAGAAATGGAACGCATTGCTCAAGACGTACTACCCAATGGTTATACGTTTTCATGGACAGGCATGACGTATCAGGAGTTGGCAGCAGGAGATCTGGCGCCCATATTAATGGGGTTGGCGATTATCTTTGTGTACTTGTTTTTGGTGGCACAGTATGAAAGTTGGAGCATTCCTTTAGGGGTTATGTTTGCTGTTCCCATTGCGGCATTAGGTGCATTGCTAGCAGTGGCTGCTGTGGGTATGGCTGTAAATCTGTATACCCAAATTGGCTTGGTGCTGCTCATAGGCTTATCCACCAAGAGCGCCATTTTGATCGTGGAATTTGCTAAAAACCTGCACGAGGAAGAGGGCTTGTCCATCTGGGAAGCGGCCGTGAAAGCTGCAGAATTGCGCTTTAGAGCCGTTTTGATGACGGGGCTGTCGTTTATTTTGGGTGTTATTCCATTAGTGCTATCGAGTGGTGCCGGTGCAATGAGCCGCTTATCACTCGGCTTTGCGGTGCTGGGTGGCATGTTGCTATCAGTGGTAGTGGCAACTTTATTGGTGCCTTCGTTTTTTGTCATACTTCAGCGATTACGTGAATCTCTGAAAGGAA
>JBFKSL010000368.1:0-4938 GCA_041626995.1 Ketobacter sp.
GGCCACGCTGGTCAAAGCGTGGGTGAATGTCTTCCAGCGCAACAATTTTAACCTTTAACTCTTGCACCGGCGGACCTACTAAACCACCTTCACCTTTTGCTTCTACCAGCTCGGGTAAATCCACAAAGGCAATGGGTGCTGCTTCGGTTGAGCCGTAAACCATTTTGATGTCGGCGTTGGGAAAGACCTGCATCATCTTTTTTCCCAACTCGCTGGTAATGGGCGCACCACCCAGAGCCATATGTTGCACAGAGGGCAATTCGATGCTGTTGGCGTACGCGTATTCCGTAAGTTTTCCAATAAAACGCGGAGCGCCACTCATGCGGGTCACTTGGTGTTGCTGAATTTGATTCACAATAACCGGGCTGGATTGTTCACCTACGCGGGCGAAATCTACTGCCGGTACAACTGTTTTTACACCCAAACAGAGATTCACTACACCAAATAAAGGAAAGGAAGGAAAATCAACCTGCTCATGGCCGAAGGCCCAGGTATCACGAATCACATTAAACTGATGGAAAAAATTATAGCCGTTGCGATCCGTGCCTTTGGCACGTCCAGTGGAACCGCCGGTGTAGGTGATAAGAACGTGATCGGTTGCTTCCAGATTGGTAATGGGTAATTCGCTGGCGCTGGGGTCTTTCAGGTCATCCAACGATTTTAAAAATAGCCCAGATGCATCGGCGCAGTATTTGGTTTTAAACCACAGCGGTGGAATAAACCATCGGTATTTCAACAATTGATCAATGCTAACAATGGCTTTGGCTTTTGAATCTTGCAGTGCGGTAATGATCTTTTTAAGGCCAATACCTGGATCTAAAAATACCGCTACGGCTCCCATACTCCAGATGGCCAGAATCAGTGCGTAGATTTCCACTGTGATGGGTAATAGCATAATAATGCGGTCACCCTTTTTGTAACCTTGTGCTTTTAACCCGGCTTGATATTGGGCGATTAACTGGTACATCTCGTTGTAGGTGTAAGATGTTTCACCTATTTGTTCCAGTTGATCGTTCAGTTGAGGAACAATAACGGCAACTTCGTCACCATATTGTTGTACAACCTTATTCAGATGCTGGGTTACATTAAAGTTATTTGTCACTGGCTGACCCAAAAGGTAAAACAGAGAAAGGGTTGTATTTGTCTACCATCAGTTTGGCGGCAGCTTGCCACTCCATTAGTTTGTTTTGAGCATAGTCGTAAGCAAAACCTATAGGGCCTTCATGAATGAGGTCTTGCTCATAAAGAGATTTCATTTCAGCGCGACGTACTTTACCGCTGGTGGTTTTGCGAATGGTGCCAGGGGCAACCAGACTAATTTGTTCCGGTTGTACTGCGATGAAATGAGATGTATGGGCAGAAATCTTCTTCTTTAATGCATCACGCAGTCGGAAATCCAAATACCGAGTTTCTGGCTTAGTTTCTATCATAAGGTGTATTTGCTCAGAACCGGTTTCACGATTTTTTATGGCGAACGCAACCAGTCTTCCAGCGCGGACATCTTTCATGCGCGCGGTGTAGTTTTCAATTTCTTCGGCATTGATGTTTTGGCCATTAATAATGATCACATCTTTCTTGCGGCCAGTAACATAAAGTTGGCCATCAGCCATGTAACCTAAATCACCAGTTCTTAACATCTCATCGGCAAACAGTTCTTTGTTCAGGTCGTCGCGATCATAGTAGCCACTAGTGGTCGCAGTACATTTAATATGAATTTCACCAATTTGACGATCAGGCAGGCTATTGCCTTGCTCATCTACAATGCGCAGATCAATGCCTGGTAAGATTTCACCACAGGCCACTAATTGCATGGCGGTGTCTTCTATACATGGGATCGCGCGGCCTTGTCGTAGGAATGAATCTACGTTAATTCGATCAACGATAATTTGGTCGGTGATGGAGTACATGGTAACCGCCAGGGTGTTTTCGGCCAGACCATAGGCAGGTAGATAGGCCTCCTTCTTAAAGCCTGCACTCTTAAAGGTTTCGTAGAAGGTGTCCAGGGTGGCCGAGTTGATAGGTTCTGCTGCAACCATGGCAATGCGCACAGATTCCAGATTCAGCTTTTCAATTTGCTTGGGCTTAGCTTTTTTTGCTGCCATGTGGAAGGCAGAATTAGGGCCAGTAATAATGCTGCCACGCAGATCACTCACCATTTTCAACCAACGGTTTGGGTTCACTGCGAAATCAAAGGGATTCATTAAGTAGCTATCCACACCGCTGTGCAGGGCTACTAACATCCCGGCCATTAGCCCCATATCGTGATGTACAGGAAGCCAGCAAATATTCACGTCTTTATCCGCATCAACTTCCATGTGATTTTTAATTTGGGTGGAGTTTGCTACTACATTGCGATGAGTAATCACCACGCCTTTAGGTCGGCCAGTGCTGCCAGAAGAAAATTGCAGGTAGGCGATGTCCTCGCTATCGGGCAGATTCATGGGCGCATCTTCACTGCGAATAAGGTCACCTTGCTGTGCCAGCTTTTCGGATTCTAGAACGGAAAGATTGGCGGATAACTTTTTATCTTGCGCCACTACCAGTGCGGCATGTTTTCCTGCAATCATTAAGTTGGACTTACAGGTGTCGGCAATGCTGGCAATAATTTCCAGGTAGCGATCTTCCGCAACCCATAGATTCGTAGGCACCGGAACAGGTGTTAAACCTGCGAGTTGAACAGCAAAAAAGTTAATCACAAAATGGGCATCGTTACAGCCTTCAAGCAAAATAAATTTTTGATCCAGTGTAACTGTTTTTCGGATGGCAGCCGCGCGTCGGCGAGCAGTTTCAAAAATTGATTGATAGCTAAGGCTATCCACTTTCTTGCCACTATTGTAAATGTGTAATCGTAACTTGTTGTCAGTTTTATTGGTTTCTAAAAAGTGTAAAAACGAAGGAAACCCAAGTGCGTTTTGATCAGACATAGAGTTATTTCCATTCCAAGCTGCAGTAATTTGTAATTAATACCGTATCCTTAGTGACAACGCTGTGCATTGATCAGAGCGCTGACTGTCTGAACTTTTATAATTTTCCCAAATAAAAGTCTGTGTCCGTGGTGGCAAAAAGAGCCAAAAAATAAAAGCGTTGAACGCAGCAATCAAATTTACTTATTTAGACCTATCCCAGGCAAAAAACGTCCAACGTTTCGAGTATAGTTCAGGTATTTTTCACCATGCGAGGCAAACAGAAATTGTTCTTCCAGACGTGTCTGTAAAGAGACAAAGATCACAGAGTTGAACGTTAACCATATAGTCCATGGGCTTGGTGATAATAAAAATACGCCAATGGTAAGCATCACTGAACAGGTGTATATGGGGTTTCTCATTACGCCGAACAGGCCGCTGGTCACCAGCAGTTGAGGATCTTCATCCAAGCCAATGCGCCAGGCTTTACCCATTTGATATTGCGACACCAGAAATATAAATTGCGAACCCCAAACCAGTACTAAACCCAAAATGCTGATTTCTATGGGGAAGATTTTCCACACACCTAAAATGTCGTGACCTGCAAATCCAAACAGAATGCACCAAAGTGGAACAGCCATGGTTTGAAGAGTAATTAGAGAACGGAGGTAAATGCCCACCTGATCGGAAATCTTCCATGCAGAGAAGCCTTCGCTTGCACCTTCCTCCTTAGCTTTTTTACCCCGAATCGCCATGTTTATGGTGGTAACTAACAGAAAAAAGATAAAACTACCCGCCAAAGCGGTGCGGTTGAAGAACATAAGATCGTTTTGAGAGATGTCTATCATTCTAACTGCAATTCCGAAACTGATAGAGGAAAAAACTTATAGATTAAATGATAGTACTAATACTGCTATAAGACCTGTTAACGTCAGTGTTAAAATTGCTACGAAAAGTTGTTTTATTTATCTAAGGCTGGGATTAGGTTGCCGAACCTAATCCTTGTTCTAAGCTTTTCAGTTGTGATTCTCTTTTTGTCTAAACCTATTGAATTAATTTGAAATTTTATTCCTATGCTTGAAAAAATGTATACCCGCCCGAAAGCGTTGGCGGCAATGGTTTTGCTTTTGTGTCTTGTTGCCATGGGTGGCTCAGGCATGTTGGTTGTTTCCAATGATATTCGAGATAACCTGGATGCCCAAAGCTCGGAATTACAAGCATTTATCCAGTATGAGCACACATTTGGCTCTACCACATCGGCCGTTGTGTTAATTCAATTTGATGATGGGGTGTTTCAGCAGCAAGCGTTTACAAATCTACAACAATATACCCGGTGGGCGGAGGAGCTGCCCTTTGCCTATCGTGTTAATTCCCTAACCAATGCTTTGGTGATTGAATCCATTGATGACAACATCGACGTCAATGAATCATTTACGTTGCTGCAATCGAGTTTGTTTTCTTTGCAGGAAATTGAAAGGTTGCTGCGCAAAGACCCGCAGGTAATGGGCAACTTGGTTTCGGAAGATGGCAAGGTAGCGGCTATTCAGGTGTTATTTGAAATCGATCGCAGTGAACTCACCATCAAAGATGAAGTAAATGCCGGTTTGTACGCTTTGCGTGATCGTATTCGAGAGAACGAAAACACCGAAAACGTCTACCTCACCGGTAGCTTGATTGTGGATGATGCGCAAAAGCAAGCGGTGGAAAGGAATTATGGTTTCTTGATTCCGCTCGTGTATGTGGCCATGTTTGTTTTGTTGGGCGTGATGTTTCGTAGCGCCGCGTTGGTGTTTACAGTGATTGGTTGTACGGTGTTAACCATCATGACCATGATGGGGGCCAGTGGTTATGTCGGTATATTAATGACACCCATTTCCATGAATGCGATTTCGGTGCTAACCGGAATAGTGATTGCCGCCTTGTGTCATATTCTGGTTCAAATCGCACAGCGTATGTCTAGCATGCGTTATGAAGAAGCCGTTGTTGCAGGTATGCGTTTGAACATTAAACCCATATTGCTGACGGCGTTGACTAC
>JBFKSL010000369.1:0-4932 GCA_041626995.1 Ketobacter sp.
CATAACGTTTGCTCTATCGCCGCAATTGAGGCATTCATCACCGTGAGCCAGGTTTTTAAACCTTCGTTACGGGTTGGGCTTTGTGTAGTCGCGTCCATCAATTTCTCCTAAAAGAAGGATTGTGATTTTTTGTAGTACATTTTTAGGCATTAAAAAACCGGGCGAACCGGCCAATTTCTTAGTTAAAGGTTCTCTAGGCAATCACTGCATAACCAGGCAACCGTTGTTAGTTCACTGGTTGTTAAACCACGGTACGCTTTCTTACCTCTCTTTAATTCCATACTGCAACCCGTGCATTCGCAGGCTTTATTCACTATGACTTCCTGCCAAGCGTCCACACTATCAATAAGCTGTTCTGAACTTGGAGCTTCGCGGTGAACCTCTCCTCTAACACTTGAAGCAACCTTTTTTGCGTCTCGGCTAACTTGCTCAACCAAAGCGCTTGAATCAGCAACAATGTGATCCACCAGGTTAAACGTGTCTTCCAATACATTACGTATTAGATGAGAAACGGTCATACGCCGCTTTTCCGCAGCTTCCTTCAGAGTAGATTCCAACTCCTCAGGCACACGGGTTTGTATAACTCGCGCTTTGCGCTGCTCTTCTGGCTTTGGACGGCGACCTCGTTTTGACACTTAAAATTAACCTGACTGATAACTTGAATTTATTGTAGTACAAAATATTTGACGAGAGAACTAATTTTATTTGCTATTCAAAAAACCAATATACTCTTTATTTTCATGTGCTTATAACACTATTCTAAAACCTTTATTAAGATGTTTTTAGAAAGAATGGGCGGATAAGTCACTCAATACGACTTGTCCGCCCAGTTAAAACTACTGAAGGAAGGTTTCAAATTGAACTGTTGGACAGGAGACTTCGCGCTTTAATAGCACCGTACGCGAGCAGACTTCCACTTCATGATCACCTGCTAACATTCGCGATAGCCTGATTTCGTCCCGTCGCTTCCAGATCGACCAACCGCCACCATCTACCCTATAGCGGTATTCCAGTGAGCCTCTAACCGGCTCAGGGTTAATGCCTTCAATATCAATTAGAGCTTCACCGTTGGAAACCGTGACTGCGCTGGATTGCACGCTTCCGGTGCCAGTCACACTTTCGCGGTTAACACGTACGTTTGCCGTTTGATAGTCAACCACTGTGGTGGGTTCCGGAGCCGTGGCGGTTACGTTGTAGGGAACCAAATCCCCCGCTAGTGCCAAGCTGTTATTGCCCTCACCGGCAATCCAAAATTCACGCATATATAAACTGTGATTGTAGATTCGCGGTAAGGGGATAACTTTTAGTTCTTCGGCTAATCGAGGCAAGACCGCAGGCATAAAGTAATCGAGGGTAGCGTTAATAAAACTTGGTGGTAATAACAACATACCACTGCTATCGGTTGCTGTTACCTGTATCGTTGGATACTGCTCAATACCAAGACTTAAAAAACCGTCTTCCGTAGCGCCAATTTCAAATGGCACATCCAAGTTGAAGGTTACTCCAAACAGCGTGCGATACTCGCCCCACTCTGGTTTGTACAAATCAAACGCTAATTTCACATCATACCAACCCAGTTCACCTGCTGCCTGATCCGCTGGCATGAATTTAACAAACGGAGGGCTGGCCGGTTCGATGCGCATACCTATTGCGTCACCAGACACGATATTATTTTCTGAAGGGGAATAAACCGATATGCCCTCTGGTGTTGCATTGGCGTAAACATCCGGTCGAATTTGCATGGTGGTTACGCCGGCTTCATGGGCTGCAAATAGTGCTTGGTTAATAACGTTAGAATTAATTGCTGCTCCAAAATCGAAAGGCTCTCCTGATTTAGTGGTCGCCCCCAAACTGGGCATGCTGCCTGGTGTATAAAGCGACCCTAGTTGCCCCGGAACGTTGGCGTCTGGCTCAGGTGCCCATATGCGAGTGTTTAAATCCACGGTTATACCAAGATCTTTACTATCTAAAAACTCAGGTACAGCGGCAACGTTAATTAACTCCTGATCACCAGGAACGGTTATCTGAACATTAATTGGAATATCTTTAATGAAGTCTGAAACAATGGGCACGATCACACCTTCAGCAATACCGATAATCATAGGCTCGAATGCTTCAATCAGAGCATTGGCGATATTACTGATCATGGCATCAATTGCTGAATATGAAGGCAGTATATGCAAGTTGATTCTTAAGCCTTCCAAATCGTATTCCGTGTTGTCGAGAGAAATGCTTAAGTCTGAATTTACGATGTCCATCAGGTAAGTTGTGCTGATTTCAAAGCGCTCGAAAAACACATCCGCCCCACTTGCAAATGGTAGTAAAAAGATATTACCCCAAACGCGAATACCCATTACAAAATCTTCCAATAAAATATGTGCGTCTACGGTTTCATCGTCTTGCACCTGTAAATCAATATCTGGAAGATTTAAGTCAAAATCCGTCACTCGGATAGTTAAATTCACGCCAGGAAGGAGTGCTACCCGTGTGTCCGGCAAGGTTCGTAGAATTGGGCCAAAATCCATGTTGGTGAGTTCTTGCTCAAGCACCGCTAGCAGAAAATCCAAACCGCCTTGATTCAAGCGAGCAGAGATTCCAGTAAAGTGATTATCTTTGCGGGCAAATTCGGTAGTGCTGCTATAGCCATAGTTATCCGTTGCCACAATAGTATGAATGGATTGATCCGTATAACTTGCGTTGAAAAAGCCATCTTCATCTACTTCGATAGCCGTATCGCCAATAACTAAGCTGGCGACACCAGAGGAATCATCCGCATAACCTTGCACTGTCTGGGCTTGATGGTCTACGTCTAAGATATGAATTTTGGGGCCGATAACATCGTAGTAAAAAAACACCTGCTTAGCCTTTCCATCTGCAACGACACGAAACACATTACGTCCAGGAAAAATATAGGCCGATAACTGAGTGCCAGTAGCTTCAGCACCGGTATCAGAAACCGTGAATAGTTCGGTAACATAACTTGAGTTAAGTTGTAGTGTTAGCTCCCCAGGAGCACCACCGCTGAATGTTACTTTGAATAAGTCAGGATGTTCGTTATTGGTGTAGTCATTAACAGGCGCTTCTATAGTGACTTGCTTACATGCTGCAAGTAACAATATAGAAAACACCATCAGAAGATGTTTTACTCTTTGCACAGCGATTTCCCCTTTCTGAATTTTTTATTGTTTTGAAATGGCTTAATAGCCACTTAAATTTTACGCTGTGAGATGTGCTAAAAATTGGACAGAAAGGCCATTAAAGTGGCCACCGCACACAATGAAGTGGCCAATATTCACTACGCTCGTTCCAATTTGGGCAACTTGAGCTAATGATGGTGAAGGGATTCAATCGGTTGACCATTTGAGTGGTAAAAACCAGAACTACCGTGCTCAATAAAACCCATATTGATCATTTGAGCCAAAAACGGATCGGATTCATTGTCGCCAATATCTGTGTAATCGGTGGTCTCAAACGAGGCCAGCCTAGCAAACTTCGCCTCAATTAAGTTTGCGTTCACTTCGGTTCGTTTTAATGTCCAAGTAACTATGTTTTCATTGTCTACTTCGGAATAAGACTGAACAAGTTGCTGTTTCGACATCCAGCGCAAACTGAATTTTTGAACATCCCTGCCCTTTTCATACATTTCAACGGTTTCACAACCAGAGCCCATTTGACTCACCTTTGATAGTGAGCGAATGTAATCGTTTGCCACAAGCTGTCTTTTTAAACTCCAATCATGGGCACCGTTAATCTCACCGGGTTGATATTCAATCCCCCGCCGATGATCTTCAAAATAACGCACTAAATGTAATTTTTGATTGTTTGTTGGTTCCCACAATTCGGTAATTCCAGTTTTCGTATTATGAATAGCCACTTTTTTTTCTTTGCGCCATAGCTCTACTTGGAACCGAATCGTTTTACCGCTTTTAGTATTTTGACGTGTAATCTCATATTGAGCTAAAACCCCTTTACGAGCTTGGCACTGTACTGCATAAATAGATTCCGAACAGATGAATAGAAGCACACAAATTAGAACTTGAAACAGAAACATACCGATATCACCTAAAAAGGCGGGGGGGCGAACCTCCCCCGCGTGAAACGTCGACTGAGAAAGACTAGATATTGTTATTTAAGTTTTGCAGAGGCTTTACTTTCTAAGCGGCCGGCCTGATTCATCACATGGAACACGATGCTTTGTTCGTTGGTTCCACTAACCATGTGAGAACCTGGGCCTTTACCATAAATTACCACATCTTCACCTGCATGGGTTTCAGAACCCAGTGGTACGTGGGCCTCTTGGTGAAAACCACTGCTTTCGGTATTAACGCTAGTTAGGTCAACTCGGCTGGTATCAGCGGCCAAACCATAAGTCGCATCGGCATCGGTTTCTTCACCCAAATCACGGAAACCACGACCATTGGTATAACCCAAGGTAGTGTATGGGAGGCCATCTGAAGCCAGTGTAGGTTCCTCAGATCCAACGCCCACCACTTTGCCTAGAATGGGGTTACCGCGTTTAGGATAACCAGCAATGGTAAATACATGACTATGATCAGCCGTAACAATGATTAAGGTATCCTTCATGTCCACTTTTGATACTGCAGCTTTTACTGCATCAGAGAAAGCAATGGTATCCGTTAAGGCATTGTGAGCACTGCCAGCATGGTGACCATGATCAATTCGGCCAGACTCCACCATTAGAAAATAACCGCGACGATTGTTATCCAGAACATCGATCGCTTTCGTAGTCATCTCAGCGATAGATGGCTCCCCTGCAATATCATTGGCGCGGTCAGCTTCGTACTGCATATGGGATTCATTAAATAACCCGAATACGCGCTCGGTAGTATTGGGGTCTATGGCATCAAAACCCGCTTGATCGAAGATATATTTACCGTTGGGATACTGGGCCTTCCATTCCTCGGTAAGGTC
>JBFKSL010000370.1:0-4904 GCA_041626995.1 Ketobacter sp.
CCCCCTCTCAGTTAACATTTTCCATTCATAGTGGGGATGCTGCTCAGTCTTCCTTTGAATTCGAGTGCCAACCGCACTCTTTGATCTCTTCCAATATCGCTACCGCTCTACAAGCATTGAAATTAAGCCCGTTTCAAATAAATGGAAAATTATTGCAAACCGCGCTAAACAAGGTACGAATCACTGGAAGACAGCAATGGCTAAATACCGAAATACCCATCGTGCTGGATGTAGGTCATAATCCACATGCAGCAGCTGCCTTATGCCAGACACTTCAAAACTACCGTGATCAACAACCGTCTAATGCCAGGCTCACCATACATTGCGTGGTGGCCATGTTATCTGACAAAGCTGTGGAAGAAACCCTAATTGAGCTGCTGCCCGTAGTGGATCGTTGGTACCCAGCTGAAATAATCGGCCCAAGGGCATTGCCAGCAAAAGCGATGGCGCAGCAACTCACAGAAATGGGCGCCTGGGTTGATGCCATTGGTAGGGGGGCTGCCAGCACCCTCAATCATTTGTATGACCATCTGCAGCCATCATGTTATAAAAATGATCTGATATTAGTGTTTGGTTCCTTCTATACTGTGGCAGACGTTATACAATATTGCCCTTTGGTAACCACCCAGACCGACAACAATAGGTAATTCCATTGGATCAAAACCTTAAGCAGCGCCTGGTGGGGGCTGTGGTGCTTATGTCTTTAGCGGTGTTGTTTCTGCCCATCGTGTTTGATGGTCAGCAGGAGCGTATCAATATTGACAAGTATGCAATCCCTGAAAAGCCCGTTATCACCATTGAGACACCGGATATCAAGCCAATAGAAGAACAGGCCAAGTCCGTGTTGGATTCTATTGCTCAGGTAGAAAATGCCAAGCAAGAGCAGGAAGCCAAAAGTAACAGTATGCCGGTTTCTGAAAACTTAAATCTTCCGCCAGAGCCAAAACCCACGAGCGAAGTGGTGGTGCCAGAGTCTGCCAATGCTCAAGTAAAGCAGTATATAGAAGAAGAAAAAGCCATCGATCAGAAGGTCAAGCAGCAGGGCTCTGGCGCGGATATTGCCTTGGCGGATGCGTGGGTTATTCAAGTGGGAGCATTCTCCAGTAAGAAGAATGCAAATGGCCTTAGGGATCGTCTAAATCAGGCTGGATACAAAGCCTATACCAAGCAAGCCTCAGGCTTATTTAAAGTCTATGTAGGGCCAGAGATTCGTAAGTACCGGCTTGAGCAGCAAAAGACAAAGCTGGAAAAGCAATTTTCTGTTAAGACCATGATTTTAAAATACATTCCATGATCACTTCGGAATAGGATTTTGGCAGTGGCTTTGGTAGAATGCGGCCTTTCCACTGGTTGTTATAGGCTGTCTGGTAACCAACTCCCATGACCATTGCCGATTATGTGATTCTTGCCACCCTCGGGTTGTCCATGGCGCTCAGCCTGCATAGGGGGTTTACCATCGAGGCGCTTTCACTGGTCACCTGGATTGCAGCCTTTATCATCTCAAGATTGTTCAGTGTTCCTTTTGCCATTGTTTTAGCAGATTGGGTAGACCCTCCGTCTGCTCGTCAGCCCATTGCTTTTATCACGTTGTTTATTCTCACCCTTATTGTGGGAGCGCTGATAAAGCATTTGGTGAAAGAAGTGGTGAAAGTGACCGGCCTCTCTGGTACTGATCGGGTGCTGGGTAGCGTCTTCGGACTGATTCGGGGTTGCCTCATCGTAGTGGTGGCATTGGCGGTATTATCCCGCGTCACCAATGCTCCAGGTGACCCCTGGTGGCGCTCATCCATGCTGATTCCTCACTTCGTGATGGTGGAGGAGTGGACAGAGGAAATGGGCCGCTATATGTGGGACAAGATTATGGCCATCGGCGCTGATTAGCAGGGTCGAATTGGGCTATTATTGTGTAGTGAAAAAGCACGCGACGTATCGAGGTATAGCGAATGTGCGGAATAGTCGGCATTGTTGGCCGCTCCAACGTGAATCAAACTCTGTATGATGCACTTACCGTGCTGCAACACAGAGGGCAGGATGCCGCCGGAATTGTAACCTGTGATCAGGATAAGCTTTACCTGCGTAAAGACAACGGCATGGTGCGCGATGTATTTCGTTCCCGTCATATGCGCCGTTTGGTGGGCAATATGGGTATTGGCCATGTGCGTTATCCCACCGCTGGTTCCTCCAGCTCGGCGGAGGCACAGCCTTTCTATGTGAACTCTCCTTACGGCATTACCTTGGCCCACAACGGTAACCTTACCAATGCTGCTGAGATAGGCGAAGATCTGTATAAAACTGATCTGCGCCACATCAACACCAATTCTGACTCAGAAGTGCTGCTGAATATCTTTGCTCATGAGTTGCAACGATTGGGTAAGTTGGTGCCAACAGAAGAAGATATTTTTGCCGCTGTCGCTGCTGTGCACCAGCGTTGTAAAGGCGCCTATGCCGTGGTAGCCATGATTACAGGTTATGGCATTGTGGGCTTCCGTGATCCTAATGGTATCCGTCCGGTTTGTTTCGGCGAGCGCGAAACTGAAAAAGGCATGGAGTATATGATTGCTTCCGAGAGCGTAGCACTTCAAGCCATGGGTTTTCAGTTGGTGAGAGATATTGAACCTGGTGAAGCGATTTTCATTAATACTCAAGGTCAACTGTTCACTCGTCAGTGTGCCAGTAATGCCAAACATCGTCCCTGTGTTTTTGAGCACGTTTACTTGGCTCGTCCTGATTCCATTATGGATGGCATTTCTGTTTATAAAGCCCGTCTGCGCATGGGTGAAAAACTGGCAGAAAAAATTAAACGGGTATGGCCCGATCACGACATTGATGTGGTGATTCCCATTCCCGACACCAGCCGAACATCAGCATTGCAATTAGCGTACAACCTTGGTGTGAAATTCCGCGAAGGCTTTATTAAAAACCGATATATCGGTCGTACCTTTATTATGCCTGGTCAAAACGAGCGTAAAAAATCCGTACGCCAAAAGTTAAACGCCATCGGTTTGGAGTTTCATGGTAAGAACGTTCTACTGGTGGATGACTCCATTGTACGTGGAACCACGTGCCATCAGATTATCGAAATGGCGCGTGATGCAGGGGCTAAAAACGTGTATTTTGCTTCCGCTGCGCCGCCAGTGTGTTATCCCAATGTTTATGGTATCGACATGCCTGCGGCCTCCGAATTAATCGCTCACGGTCGTACCGTCGAAGAAATCCAAAAACTTATTGGTGCTGATTGGATGGTGTATCAAGACTTGGATGACTTGGTTGCTGCTTCCAGCGAAGGCAATCCAGAAATCAGCGAATTCGATTGCTCTGTATTCAACGGTGAATACATTACCGGTGATATTGATGAAAACTATTTGTTGAACCTGGAAAAATCCCGTAATGATTCCGCTAAAAGTGTTAAAGTGGCTCAATTACGAAGCGATGACGAAAGCATTGACTTACACAACGCCAACTAAACTTTGTTATTAGAACTATGTCTCTAGACGATTTAGACCTACACATTGAAACGCTAGCGCTGCGTATCGGCCAGCTTCCCACAGAAGAGGGCGCCCATGGTGAACCTATCTTCACCACGTCCAGCTATGTGTTTGACAGCGCAGCGCAAGCGGCTGCGCGGTTTGCAGGTGAAGAGCCGGGAAATATTTACTCCCGTTTCACCAATCCAACAGTAAATGCCTTTGAAAAACGATTAGCAGCTTTGGAAGGTGCTGAACGTTGTGTAGCGACGTCTTCTGGAATGGCGGCCATTTTGAGCACAGCCATGGCCTTGTTGCAGGCTGGTGATGAGGTGATTTGTTCGCGTAGCGTGTTTGGCACAACCAATGTGTTGTTCGAGAAGTATCTGCAAAAGTTTGGCGTAAAAACCATTTTTGTCAGCCTCACCGATATTAACGAATGGGAAGCGGCTATTACCGAAAGAACGAAAATGTTCTTTATGGAAACCCCTTCCAATCCGTTATGCGAAGTGGCCGATGTTTCTGCCATGGCTAAGCTGGCTCATGATAATGATGCTTTGTTGGTAGTAGATAATTGCTTCTGTACACCTGCCTTACAACGTCCATTGGAAATGGGGGCAGATATCTCACTGCACTCCGCTACCAAATTTCTGGATGGCCAAGGTCGCTGTATCGGTGGTGCTGTCTGCGGCCGCAATGAATTAATGGATGAGGTGTTTGGTTTTCTGCGTAGTGCCGGCCCAACCATGAGCCCGTTTAATGCCTGGGTATTCTTAAAGGGATTGGAAACGCTCAGTCTTCGCATGCAAGCTCACTCTGCTAGCGCTTTGCGTTTGGCGGATTGGCTGGAGCAGCATCAAGGGGTAGAAAAGGTATTTTATGCTGGTCTACCGTCGCACCCTCAGCATTTGTTGGCCCGCGAGCAGCAGTCTGCTTTTGGTGGCGTTCTGTCATTTCGAGTTAGAGGTGGACGAGAGCAGGCTTGGTCAGTGATTGACCAAACTCGTTTCCTATCTATTACGGGTAACTTGGGTGATGCGAAAACCACGATTACCCATCCTGCTACCACCACCCATGGGCGCTTATCTGATGAGGCCAAAGCCAACGCCGGCATTACGGAGAACCTGATCCGTGTTGCAGTTGGCCTGGAGCATATCGACGATATTAAAGCGGATTTGGATCGAGGGCTGTCGCTGATTTAACTCAGCGACAGTGATCTTTTCCACGTTTATCTCACTATTTTACTTCTAAAGTCAGTTTTCCTACCACTTCAACAGATTTTCATCAGGTTTCGCTGCTAAACTTAACCGAATAGGCCATGCAGTTATCTGAAGTGGAGTCCTTGTGTCGAAAACCGTTGCAAACCTAATCCAGTCCTTAGGCAATGTATTGCTGGGTAAAGAACAGCAGATTAAGTTGGCGCTTGCCTGTTTGTTAGCA
>JBFKSL010000371.1:0-4895 GCA_041626995.1 Ketobacter sp.
AAGACGACAAAACCCGCATGGATTCTCTGATGCAAACGGTGATTGAGGTGGCCTCTCATAGTTTTGGGCCAAGCGCAGAACCGGAGTGTGTGGTGTCTGGTCAGGGCAATCTGTTAGGTATGGTGGATGAGCAGGGGGTGGATCGTCTTAAAGAGTTGTTCGATGCCTTTCAGCGCAAACGCGACCTGTTGGGGTTAATGGATGGCTGTATCCAGGCCGATGGGGTGCAGATCTTTATTGGTCAGGAGTCGGGCTACAAGATGCTGGATGATTGCAGTTTGATCTCATCTACCTATGGTAATGAGGATGGGGTGTTGGGGGTGCTGGCTGTGATTGGTCCTACCCGTATGCCGTATCAGCAGGTGATCCCCATGGTGGATTTAACCGCGAAAATTCTCAGTGAGGCTTTGAAGCCTGTTAAATAGTTTTCATGGAACTGTGAAAAGTTCACTGAATGGTAGATGTCTGATGAAATAAGCTAGGGCATAAGTGTTATGAATGAGGACATCATAGAATCCGCTTTGAACCTTATGATGGGCCAACCAAAGCGTTCAAGAAAGTTGGTAGTAAAAGCTTGTTACTCAAAGTGAAATACGCTCACACATCCACTTGTGGAGGTACTCGTGCGGCGCCCTAATTTATTGATGCCATCCCCATCAGTAGGCTAATCCAATTAAAATTCTCAGCCACCACTTGAAGCCGGTTAAATAGCCCCCATATAGCCCTCATCTTTTTGTGTGCAATCCATTTGGGATTGTGCACTCGTTTTCTAACGCATTGATTTTATTGGAGATCGTTTATGGCAAACGAAGAGGCCATGCGCCCAGATTCGGAACCAACCGCTGGGCAACAGGAGGAGCAGGCGCAAGCCCCAGAGCAGGAATCCACTGTAGAAGCCTCAGGTGAAGCTCCCGGCGAAACCCCCGCTGAAGGTGCAGCCACCGAAAACCTGGAACCTCCCTCCGTAGAAAGCCTGTTGGCCGAAGTGGCTGAGTTACAGGAAAAGATTAACGGCCAGGCGGATTCAGTGATCCGAGCCCAGGCAGAAATGCAGAATGTGCGTCGTCGCGCCGAGCGCGATGTGGAGAATGCTCACAAGTTCGCTCTGGAAAAGTTTTCCAATGATCTGTTACCCGTCATCGACAGTCTGGAGCGTGCGCTGGAAGCCGCTGACAGCATCGAAGGCGATGCGGTGAAAGGCATGAAAGATGGGGTGGAGCTGACCCTGAAAATGTTTGTGGAAACCCTGAAAAAGCACGGCATGGAGCAGGTGGACCCCATGGGTGAGCCCTTCAACCCTGAATTCCACCAAGCTATGTCTATGGTGCCTAACCCTGACATGGAGCCCAATTCAGTCATGGCGGTAATGCAGAAAGGCTATGTGCTTAAGGGCCGTTTGGTGCGCCCTGCCATGGTGATTGTGTCGCAGGCGGCTAGTTGAACGGCAACCCCTTGAAATTATCTGGCTAAACCCCATTTAGGTATACAAGCCAGGGGCTCACCTTAAAAGCTGGGCCTCAACAGAACCTTGAAACAGAGTAAACAGACAAATTTAACCCATCACCCAGTGATGGTGAGCCAATTAAGCGGAGAGTAAAACATGGGTAAAATCATTGGCATCGACTTAGGTACAACTAACTCCTGCGTTGCAGTAATGGAAGGCGACAAGCCTAAAGTTATTGAAAACAGCGAAGGGGACCGTACCACTCCTTCCATCATCGCCTATACCGAAGAAGGTGAGATTTTGGTGGGCCAATCTGCCAAACGTCAGGCAGTTACCAACCCCCACAACACCATGTTTGCGGTTAAGCGTTTGATTGGACGTAAGTTCACCGATAATGAAGTGCAAAAAGACCTTAAACGAGCGCCCTTCAAAATCATCAAATCCGATAATGGTGATGCTTGGGTAGAAAGTCATGGTAAGAAAATGGCTCCTCCACAAGTGTCTGCGGAAATTCTGAAGAAAATGAAGAAAACCGCAGAAGACTATTTGGGCGAAGAAGTAAAAGAAGCGGTAATCACCGTGCCTGCATACTTCAATGACAGCCAACGTCAAGCCACTAAAGATGCTGGTCGTATCGCTGGTCTGGACGTAAAGCGCATCATCAACGAACCGACCGCAGCCGCTCTGGCCTACGGTATGGACAAAAAACGTGGTGATTCCGTAGTAGCGGTTTACGACTTGGGTGGTGGTACTTTCGATATCTCTATCATTGAAATTGCCGAATTGGATGGTGAGCATCAGTTTGAAGTGCTGGCCACTAATGGTGACACTCACTTAGGTGGTGAAGACTTCGACTTGCGCTTGATCGAATACCTGGCGGACGAATTCCAGAAAGACAGCGGCATTGATCTGCACAACGATCCACTGGCCTTGCAGCGCCTGAAAGAAGCGGCAGAAAAAGCCAAAATCGAGCTATCTTCCAGTCAGCAAACTGAAGTGAATCTGCCTTACATCACAGCAGACGCTTCCGGTCCGAAACACTTGAACATCAAGCTGACTCGCGCCAAGTTGGAATCGCTGGTTGAGAAAATGGTAGTGGATTCATTGAAGCCATGCGAAGTGGCTTTGAAAGATGCTGGCCTGAAAGCATCCGACATCAACGAAGTGATTCTGGTGGGTGGTCAAACCCGTATGCCTCTGGTGCAGGAGAAAGTAAAAGAGTTCTTCGGCAAAGAGCCTCGTAAAGACGTAAACCCAGATGAAGCGGTTGCAGTGGGTGCTTCCATTCAAGCTGCGGTACTGGCCGGTGACGTTAAAGACGTGTTGTTGCTGGACGTAACACCTCTGACCCTGGGTATCGAAACCATGGGCGGTGTGATGACTCCGCTGATCGAGAAGAACACCACGATTCCTACTAAGAAATCGCAAATCTTCTCTACGGCTGACGATAACCAAACTGCGGTTACCGTACACGTATGCCAGGGTGAGCGTAAGCAAGCGTCACAAAACAAATCACTGGGCCGTTTCGATTTGAGCGACATTCCGCCTGCTCCACGAGGCATGCCGCAAATTGAAGTAACCTTCGACATCGACGCTAACGGAATCCTGAACGTAAGCGCCAAAGACAAGGCTACTGGTAAAGAGCAGTCCATCGTGATTAAAGCTTCTTCCGGCTTGAGTGATAACGAGATCGAGCAAATGGTTGCCGATGCGGAATCTCACGCTGAAGAAGATCGCAAGTTTGAAGAGTTGGTCACGGTTCGCAATCAGGCCGATGGCATGATCCACGCTACCAAGAAAACATTGGAAGAAGCGGCGGATAAAGTGGAAGCCGATGAGAAAACCTCCATCGAAGCCGCCATTGCCGCTCTGGAAGAAGCGGTTAAAGGTGACGATAAAGACGATATCGAAGCCAAAACCAAAGCGCTTACCGATGCTTCAGCTAACCTGGCGCAACGCCTGTATGCTGAGCAGCAAGCTCAAGGCGGCCCTGACGTAGCGGATGCCGCAGCAGGTTCAGCCGATGCTGGTGCTAGCAGTTCTGCGCAAGACGACTCTGTTGTTGACGCCGAGTTCGAAGAAGTGGACGAGAACAAAAAGTAAGTGTGTAGTGGGGTGGGCTTAACGCCTGCCCCAAAATTTTAAACGGTTAATGGCGTGAAACTCCGTTAACAAAACAGTCGCGGAGCCAGTCTCCGCGCTGTCGTATCATAGTCGGGCTGCAAAATAGCTGGAATTACAGGATTGGTTTGAACCTATGTCGAAAAGAGATTATTACGAAGTTCTCGGGGTATCCAAAGACTCCTCTGCCCAGGAGGTCAAAAAGGCCTATCGCAAGTTGGCCATGAAATACCATCCCGACCGTAACCCAGACGACAAGGACGCCGAGGCAAAGTTTAAGGAAGCCAGTGAAGCCTACGAAGTGCTGTCAGACGAGCAGAAAAAAGCCGCCTACGACCAATACGGCCACGCTGGCGTTGACCCCAATATGGGTGGCGGTGGTTTCCATGCCGGTGCAGGCGCCAGCTTCAGCGACATCTTTGGCGACGTGTTTGGCGACATCTTTGGTGGCGGTGGAGGCCGAGCCGGTGGTGGTCGCAATAATCGTGGCTCCGACCTGCGTTACACTTTGGAACTGGATTTGGAAGAAGCCGTAAAAGGCACCAGCGTGGAAATTCGTGTGCCTACCCTGGTGAACTGCGAAACCTGCGATGGCAGCGGCGCGAAAAAAGGTACCAGCCCGGTCACCTGTACCACCTGTGGTGGTGTTGGCCAAGTGCGCATGCAGCAAGGTTTCTTCTCTGTGCAGCAAACCTGTCCTGCTTGTCGTGGTCAGGGCAAAATTATTAAAGACCCCTGTTCCGATTGTCATGGTCAGGGACGCAAAGAAAAGCGTAAAACCCTCTCGGTAAAAATCCCTCCTGGTGTGGATACAGGTGATCGCATTCGCTTGGCGGGTGAGGGTGAAGCGGGCTTTGCTGGCGGTCCAGCTGGCGACTTGTATGTGCAAGTGGCTGTGCGTGATCACTCTATCTTCCGTCGTGAAGGCAAAGATCTTTACACCGAAGTGCCCATTAGCTTTGCTGATGCGGCTTTGGGTGGCGAGCTGGAAGTGCCTACGCTGGATGGCCGTGTGAAGTTGAAGATTCCTACGGAAACTCAAACCGGTAAGTTATTCCGCTTACGTGGAAAAGGTGTAACACCGGTGCGCGGTGGAAATCCTGGTGACTTGTTATGTCGAGTGACCATCGAAACGCCAGTGAATCTGAATAAAGAACAGAAAGAGCTGCTAAAGCAATTCCAGGAGAGCATGGAAAAGGAAGGTCACCATCAATCGCCTAAGAAGAGTGGGTGGTTTGATGGGGTGAAATCTTTCTTTGACGATATGTTATAAGTGGGGCTCGTGCCGAATTTACCATAATCGAGCTACGAAGCTGCCCCCGAGTCAGCC
>JBFKSL010000372.1:0-4883 GCA_041626995.1 Ketobacter sp.
GATAGGGATTATTAAACGGTGCCTCTGGTAAACCATAACGGGCTCGAACCATTTCATCGAAATTATCCGGCCGCCCAGGCAATCCCCAACGCTTCCATAACGTGTCATAACGTTTCGCGGTCACAAAGGTGTTATTCAGATGCATGGATAGCCCTGTTTGCATCAACGTACGACCTTGCTCTAACCTGCTGCGATATTCACCGCACGTTTGTGCCCTTTGAATGGGGTTGTTACTAGGCCCGGTGCAGTCCTGCCAATAAGCATTAAATGCAACCGCTCTACCTTGATTTACTCCGGGCTGCACCAAACTGCGAGGATCCAAGGGCATGATGGCATCATCCGGTTTATCGTCACAGAACTCATCCTGAATAGAGCGTGCATATCGACTACCTAATAACGCATTGTTATTAACAGGAACCTCTTCCTCTCCACCTATTGCGCACTGGCCAGCGTCACTCCAACAGGTAAGCAGCTTATGCATCGCAAGATAGGGTTGAGAATCTAGCGGCCAGGGCTGACCTCCAGAATGAGCTTGTGTAACAACGGAGGGTTCAAGAAGTAGAGGATTGCTTTCCACTCCGGCCCCCATTTCTGCCCAAGCACTATTTAGATTTTCATAATCCAAATCTGCGTTACCTGAAAGCAGAAATCGATTGTACCTATCTTGCGATTGGTTACCGATGTCAGCCACACCACCAGGGATATGACAGGTACGGCAAAAATCCAGATTGGGTTGCACGCTCTCCTGAAAAAAGGACGTGACCAAGGTGGTTGAATTACTCGATAAAACCTCAGATTCAGACGTGTTACGAACCTGGTTTTCATTGGCGGATGAAGGGTCTTCCTGACTGCTATCTTTACAACCTGAGAGCAGCAATATCGCACAAAAACCGGCTAACGCCGTGCGCGGGCATGATCTAACAAGAGTCATGGACTTTGCCTCACTTTTATTGTTCTACTGCTGGTTTATGTTTTACTGCTGATGAAAGGTTGACACTAATTTTTAACTAGAAATGCCGGCGTTCACCCGGCTATGGAATTCATAAATTCCGGACAAATCCACAATCCATTGCATTCAGCGGTTTTTTTCTTTCCATAAAAACAAGCGCCCGAAACAAATACTTTTTTGCCTTCTACACGATCTAATGTTGCTTCGAATCGAATAGGATGATTAATAGGTGTTGCATCTAAATACTTAACTGACAATTGCCCAGTGAGCCCAACCCGTCCGCAAAGTTGTTGTGCACGAGCCAACACCACATCGAAAATTGCCGCAATAAACCCGCCATGAACGCGCCCTGGTGGTCCTTGATATTGAACGCCCAAATTTGTTTCAGCGATCACCTTCGATTCCTCGAACCGATAATGTAATTTCGGCGCCACCGCATTGGCTAAGCCTGCCAATCCATCAAAATCAAACACCTCAAAAACATCTGCGACCTCTGCGTCCCCAGACTTCAACTTAGAAAAACGAGTTTCCATTTTTCGTTGCGGATAACGTTTAACAAGTGCAGCGATCACTTCTAGCTCCTGTGCTATATCATTTAGAACATCCTGAGGAGCAGACAACCTGGGAACACAACTTAAAATATCAGCCAGCGCGAAACTGATGCGTCGATACACCTTATGTTTTTCTGGGACTTCACCTTCGAGTATTGACCATGCATTCTTGTGAAAAGTGAGGCGGTTTTTCTTCATAAAAGGACCTATTAGAAATAGCTCGTATAACTTAGTTCAAATAGAAGCCCCTGCACTTGGGAAGAAAAATCCGTGCCGGCATATGGGTTGTAAATAATATTTGTAGTTTGATCCGTACTATTGGCATTACTACTACTTCCGGCAGGCACATCGGCTTTCGCCAACAAATATCCAAAGCCTGCCTCGATAAGTTGATTGTTGCCGAGCTTATACTCAAATCCAAACGCATAGAGATCTGCGTCACCCACTGGCAGTAGAACATCTTGCTTATGGTCGGGTATGGAAGACTTTCGTGGTTCGTAACCAAACCTTAACGCTAAATTGTCGCTATATTGAAATTCCAATCCAAGCGCCCAATTCCAAACACTTTTGTATTGCCTTGGAATAGTGAGAGTCTGCATTTCTGCGTAAGGCGATAACAAGGTTGCCAGTTTTAGAAAATCCACCTCTCCTTCAAACTCAACTTCTAAGCCTTCCCAAGCAGCCCAATCCGTCCACTTCATATCAAAATTCAGCTTCCACTTTGGTGTGACTTGTAAGCTGATTCCTGTAGAGAAATGTGCCGGCATGATGACATCAACAGCCACCTTACCTGTTTCAACTCCCTCGCCATGAGGTGAGTTACGCAAACCATTTGGAAATGGAACTACGGCGTTAATCACATTCCAAGCATCCGATTCATGCAGGTCAGAGAAAAAGTTAACCCACTGGTCACCATACTCAAGAGTGTAAGTCCCCTCTAGTTGTCCCACGCTTTCCGCCTGATAAACGAACCCCCAGGAGAACCAAGGTGTTGGTTTCCACAGCGCACCAACATTTACATTCACCACCAAATTATCTTCTGCATCCACTTCCAATGTTGTAATGGATGTATATGGGCCGATCGCCCCGCCGCACATGTCAAGAAACGGTGATGGATCATCAGGATCAGGACAAATACCTTGGTCCTGAAAAAGGCCTACCAGCGTGTCAGCAAACACCAATACCGAGCTAGGCACACGCAAAGGGAGTTTTACGCCCGCACCCTGCCAGGAGAGCCCAACCGATGCACCAAGGGATAAAGTATCCGTTAGTTGAAAACCAACAGAGGGAGAAAAATAGGTGATTTTCACCAGAGACAACTCTTCACCCATAAAGCGACCAGGGTCATCACTATCACGGATATAACCAGCAGCCAAGGGGGTGTAAACGGCTGTGGCAAACGTTGTTCCTGAATTAGGTGGGCTATAGGATGCCCCGCCGAGCGGGGCAATTAACACGGGTAATGGCCATTCTTTCACGCCTTCAGAAAACGGCAGTTTTAAACCGATTGTTGACGTTTTACTGGTTGAGTTTGCGGCTTCATCCTCATAGCCATATTCATCCAAAACCTGTTGCGTACGAGCATCGTGATCACCGAACTCAACTTCAAATTCTAAGGCAGCCATAAGCAGTTTGATATTCATTAGGCGCCCATCCAGTTCAGCCAAACCCGCTGGATTAAAATGAATGGAGTCAATGCCCGGGGGATCAGCCGTAACCGCGTGCCCTAATGAAAGTGCTTTTGCATTACCCACTGTCAGATTTTCAACCACAGCAGCCCAACCGTAACTAGCAACTGAGAAATAAATACTTCCAACGACAATCGAAAGCAGCCTGTTTACGCATTTATACTTCATAAATCACTTCCCAAAGTGCGCCTTAACGCACTACTACTCGTTATTATTTTTGTTTTTCTGTTCTCTAAGATCTTCCTTTAAGCACCCCGAATGATCCCTTGTAGATGGAGACGTGTTGTTGTCGGTCGAATTAACATTTGCTTATTCTTTTAATTTAAAATTTGCCCACGGACCGGCTACGACTTTATCGAGCACCTTAAAAGCCCAAAAAGAATCTAGGAATGCCCAAATATTTGGGCATTCCTTTTAGCGACTACAGTGTTTTTAGATACTCAATGATGGCATTACGCTCTTGATCAGTCAGAACATCGGTAAATTCGTGCCCACCGTTATCTTGACTGTAAAGCCGTGTATTGTAGGTTTTCCTACTTTCAATTTGTCGATTGGAAATCGGCACATTTAGAATGTTCGGAACGTTCCAAGCCAAACCAATATTTTCATAAATCTTCGACATAAATTGATCGAAAAGAGGATTAGCTTCAGGATTGTGGATATTACATTTCGTTCGGGGAATTTCTTCTCCACAGGTTAACTCTTCGTACTGCCAGCCCATTCTTTCCTTATCATAGGCTCGTTCGAAGCTACGATCATAACCGACAACGATATTATCCAATCCAAATTCATTCGGTTCAGACTTTCTTCTCCAGAACAGCTTACGATCCGATGATTTCAGAACTTCCCATACATTAGGAACTGAACCATTATGGAAGTAAGGACCACTCGCCCAGACACCATATAAAGGTGGAGCTAAATAACCATTTTCACGATCGCCTCGAATGCGGTCATGATTTTGGTCACCACAATCATTGTCGGTAAAACGTTGCTCTGGATAGGCGAACCAGTCGCGTTCTGCAGCATGAGCTACACCTTGATCATTCCCATCCACTCTTCGCGGATCAGTTCCAATCAAATCACGAGGCACTATATAACCAGCAATACCTTCCATAGATGGATCTTCTAGATAATTGGGATCATGCACATAACGAGGAGAATAAGCGCCATGACAGCTTGCACAGGAACCATTGCCGCCTTTAGGCTGCTCAATATGCGCATTTCGTTCGTCTGCCCACAGGTCTTTGCTGTGGAAGAGAATCGCGCCTTGCTCAGCCAATTGTGTATCCACCGGATCAGGATACTTCGGAGATTTAAGGTCTAACATCCACGCTACGGCATCCTGGTCGTGTTGCTCAATCCATTTATATGCATTATTAGCTGCGAGGAAATTTGGATTCTTAGCAAACGCAGGCGTGAAAGCCGACATTGCGATACGTTCAGCGTCAGCAGGCATGCCACCGTCATAAAACTTCAAAGGGCGGTGACCATAATTCCACCAGATCGGAGGATCCTCACTACCAGTACTACCTGAGAATTGCTCTACAATGTAAAAAGGCAAGTTTTCAGGTGTCGTTCCTAATGTAATGGAACTAAACAACTGGAAGTTAGTGATATTACCCAGCCCGCGGACTTGGGTCATTAATGGCCCAACAAAACCTATTAATACATAGCCGGAGGCCATTACGTCACGCC
>JBFKSL010000373.1:0-4875 GCA_041626995.1 Ketobacter sp.
GCAATGGTGACGCGTACCAGAGCTGAAAAAGCGACCACGCCAGAGCGGTGAAGGTGAGTACGCGTCCCGCGTGCCCGTCGGGTTTGCGCCGGCCCGTGTCTACCGAAGCGACGATTTCCCGCGCGCTTTCGCTGCCGTTGCTGTCGTCTGCCTTCCGCTTATCGCTCATAATCGGGTTATTGCATTTATCGCACGGCCGATTTCAATCTGCGCACCAACGAACCCAATCGTCACGAGCCGATGGAGCCATTATTTTCTTCGCCGCCAATCGTCTCCGTGCGCACGTGACGGGAGCATGTTGAAAACCGAGCCCGATCATGTTCTGCCTTATCTTACAACCGAATTCGGTGCCATCATGGCCTTTATGCGCACCTATGTAACCTTGCAAATCAGGCGCGGTCAGGAATTGGGCCATATTCGCCAGGGGGATGCCGAAATACAAGCAGAAATACTGCTGCGGTTGTTGCAATCCTTCACTCTGACCCCTCAAGGGGTTATCCAGCCTGGTAACGAGAAAAATGTACGCAATTTTGCAGAAGGCTATCTAAAAGACTTTCTAGCGCCTTGAATTTCCTCGGTATTTCTCTGTAAGTGGCAAGTAACCAACTCAGTGGAGTTGGTATTTCCACTTGCCTCTGCGGGCAATAAAACCTTGCATTCGGGTATAAAAATACATATTTTGTGTTTTGTCTCGGGTCTTGTGACCCGCTCGCATAATCAAATAGAAATAAAGAAGTACAGAGGGAAAATCTATGTCACACGCGCAGCCGTGGCTCGCCACCTATGAAAAACTTGGGGTGGACTGGTATCAATTGCCTGATGTTCCAGAAAAAACCATTGCCGACTTTATTCGTGAATACGGGGAAAGCTTTGCCGATCGGCCTGCGTTGGTATATTTCGGTGCTACCACATCTTATTCAGAGCTGGATCACCTGGCAGATAAGTTAGCCAATCACTTGAAAAGTCTGGGCTGCCAAAAAGGCGATGTATTGGGTATTCAACTTCCCAATACGCCGCAGTATGTGGTGGGCTTAATTGCTGCCGCGCGCTTGGGCATGAAGGTGACCAGCGTATCTGCATTGTTGACGCCACCTGAGGTAATTCATCAATGCAATGACGCTTCAGTTAAGGTGTTGCTGACCTTGGATCTGCTGTTCAATGCCATGGCGCCTGCGTTGGAAAATCAAATTGCTTCCCTGTCGGAAGTGATTGTTTCCAGTGCCACGGAAATGTTGCCCACCGCGCCCAATGCTGAGGTTACAAATCCTCAGCTTGGTGATGCCAAGGTTGTTGGTTTTAACGCTGCATTAGAAGGGGCGTCTGCTGAAAAAGTAGAAGAGAATGTTTCCTTCGATGATGTGCTGTATCTGCAATACACTGGCGGCACCACCGGCAAGCCCAAAGGGGCACAGCTTACTTCTCGAAACATTCTTACCAATAATGCTCAAGCCGATGTGTTCTATGGCTACCGAGTCGGTGAAGAAACCGTAGCTTCTGCTTTCCCCATGTTCCATATCGGTGGCGCGGCGGTGATGTTCAATGCATTGCGTACTGCTTCCACTTTTATCGTTATTGCAGATCCTCGCAACATCGATCAATTCGTTGGCGAGATGAAAGTGTTTCCGCCCACTGTGATTGCCAATGTTCCAGCGCTGTTTCAAATGTTGGTGAATTCTGAAAGCTTCCGCGCTTTGGACTTCAGCCAATTACGCACAGCCGTATCCGGTGCTGCACCCTTTAGTGTGGATGAAATAAACCGTTTGGAAGAAGTGATTGGTAAGGGTAAGTTCTGCGAAGTGTATGGCATGACCGAAACTTCACCGGTACAAACCTTGAATCCTGCCAATGCATTTAAACCCGGTTTTGTTGGTTTGCCACTGCCCGGCACTGATCTGCGAATCGTTGATCCGGAAAATGGTGTTGATGAAACGCCTGTAGGCACGCCTGGAGAGGTGGTAGTAAGTGGTCCTCAAGTGATGAGTGGTTACTTGGCCATGCCGGAAGCCAGTGCAGATGCTCTGCGCGAGCACGATGGCAAGGTATGGATGCATACCGGCGACATCGGATTTTTGGATGAAGAGGGATATCTGAAAATTTGCGATCGCAGCAAGGATATGTTGATCGTTGGTGGCTATAAGGTGTTTTCAGTGGAGATTGAATCCAAGCTGCAAAGCCTGCCATTTGTGGAAATGAGCGCGGTAGTGGGGCGTCCAGACGAGAACCGTCCTGGTAACGATGTTGTGCAGCTATATGTGCAACGCAACGATAGCGAACCACAAGACGATGAAAATCAAAAGGCAGCCATTATCGAATACTGCCGAGCCAATATGGCGCCTTATAAAGTGCCTAAGGAAATCTTTTTTGTGGATGCCATTCCACTGACTTCCGTTGGTAAAATTGATAAGAAAGCGTTGCGAAAATAGCAATGTAATAACGAGGCGCTCCCCAAACCCAGAGCGAACTCAATTGCGCCATGACAAAAAAGAAAGCCAGGTTTTTAGCCTGGCTTTTTTATTGCGTTTGCTGTGCTTCGGTAAAGTTTTACACACTAAAATGTGTATTCAATACTTTTTCCACTTTGGCCTTTTTCAATTTTGCCACCATGGGAATACCGTTTTTGTAGGGTGGATAAGCTTCTCCCTGAATCAGCGGCAATAAATATTCGCGGCACTTATCAGTAATATCAAAGCCACATTCGCTGATGTAATCACGTGGCATCTTTTGCTCCACATTCGCTACTTCCGCCAGGTTAGCTTCGCCTATGCTCCAGGAGTATTCAGCGCCAGAATTGCGCACAATAGTGGGCATCACCGCATTTTTACCCGCTAAGGCGAATTCCACCGCAGCTTTGCCCATGGCATAGGCGTGTTCTAAATCTGTGGCGGAGGCAATATGAGCAGCAGAGCGTTGTAAATAATCCGCAACCGCCCAATGGTATTTATAACCCAGCTCGCTTTTAATCATATGCGCAACAAAGGGAGCTACGCCGCCCAGTTGGGTATGGCCAAAGGCATCTTTGCCGCCGCTTTCTGCCAGAAAAGTTCCATCGGGGTTTTGTGCACCTTCAGATATGACGATAACGCAAAAACCGTGTTTCTTTTCTGTCTCTTTTACTTTCTTTAAAAATGCTTCCCGATCAAAGCGGATCTCAGGAAACACAATAATATGAGGCGCGTCTTCATTTGTTTCCCTTGCTAATGCTCCAGAAGCAGCAATCCATCCGGCATGGCGCCCCATCACTTCCATTACGAAAATTTTGGTGGATGTTTCGCACATGGATTGTAGATCCAAAGCGGCCTCGCGCACTGACACCGCAATGTACTTGGCAACGGAACCGAAGCCGGGACAGCAGTCGGTAAAGGGAAGGTCGTTATCAACGGTTTTAGGAATGCCAATGCAAGTGATGGGGTAGCCCATTTTTTCTGAAATCTGTGACACCTTGTGGGCGGTATCTTGGGAATCTCCGCCACCGTTATAGAAGAAGTAACCGATATCGTGGGCTTTGAATACTTCCACTAGGCGTTCGTATTCCCGTTGGTTTTCTTCGAAGCTGCGCAGCTTGTAGCGGCAAGAGCCAAAGGCGCCACCCGGTGTGTGCTTTAACGCGGCGATGGTTTCGTTGCTTTCCAAGCTGGTGTCGATTAATTCTTCTGTTAAAGCACCAATAATGCCGTTGTGGCCAGCGTAAACTTTGCCAATTTTATCGGGGTGTTGGCGGGCGGTTTCAATCACGCCACAGGCGCTCGCGTTGATTACCGCAGTTACTCCACCGGATTGCGCATAAAATGCGTTCTTCTTCATGCAGACAGTTCTCCGCCAATTTGCTGGGAATTCGCCTAACCGGCTTTCCCAAATCAAAGCCCATTCAATTGGGCGGCATGATATAGCAAAGCATCGGCTTTTTCATGTTCAGTTGGTGCTGAGCAATGGGATTTGGCACAATGGCGACGCCGAAAAACGAAAAAACATTAGGAGAGTTGTTTGAAGCCGCTATTTACCTTGTTTTGGCAGCTGTGCCGATTTCAGCGCGGGCCTCAAGATGTGCCTCATTCACCACCGCTGTTGGCATTTTTAGTAATATTGTTGCTGCTATTAAGTGGCGCTATGGTGCTGGTGTTCGAGCCCACTTACATGACAGAAAAACTGATGGGCAGCGCTGCCGCCCTGGCAGCTTGGTTTGCATTGGTGTTTTTGCTGCTAAAGTTTAAGGGGCTGGGTAATCGCTTTGCACAAACTATGACCGCTTGTATTGGCACTGACCTGGTGATTAATGTGCTTAGTCTGCCATTTCAGGCGGCTATTGTTAACTTGCCTGCCGAATCAGGGGTGGGCGCGGTGGGGCGTTTTGGTCTGCTGGCGCTGATGATCTGGGATATTTTGGTGAAAGGCCACATTTACGCCTATTCAATGAATATGGGGCGTTTGCAGGGAAATTTTCTGGCCATTTGTATGTGGTTGGCCATCTTGTTAATCAGTTTTCGTTTTCTGCCGGAAGCGGTGCAGAACGCACAATAAGGAGCTTGTATGCATCTGCATTTTTTAGGAATATGTGGAACCTTTATGGGAAGCCTGGCGTTACTGGCCAAGGCCCAGGGCCACAAGGTGACAGGGTCTGACGCCAACGTGTATCCACCCATGAGCACACAGCTGGAAGAGCAGGGCATTGAGTTGATGGAGGGTTATCAGCCAGAGCACCTGCAACCTGAGCCGGACCTCGTCATCATTGGTAATGCTATGTCTCGTGGTAACCCCGCGGTGGAATATGTGTTAAACCGTGGTTTGCCCTATACATCGGGCCCACAATGGCTGCGTGATCATGTTCTGCAAGGCCGTTGGGTGATTGCTCTAGCGGGCACCCATGGCAAAACCACCACC
>JBFKSL010000374.1:0-4842 GCA_041626995.1 Ketobacter sp.
GCAGAAAAAGTGGGTAAAAATTCTACCGCACATTAATGATAGCCTGTTATTGCTGTGCGCCATTGGCTTATCGGTTATGTCGCATCAATATCCCTTTCAGCAGGACTGGCTAACCGTCAAGGTAGTATCGTTGCTTGCCTATATTTTGTTGGGCATAGTGGCGTTAAAGCGTGGTAAAACCAAGTTAATTCGTATGCTGGCGTTTGCGGGTGCCTTGTTTGCGTTTGTTTATACCTTTTCGGTGGCCCGAACCCACAATCCAATGGGCTTTTTCAGCCTGCTTATGTAGAGGCACGTTATGAGTGAGTTTTGGGATGATACCGCCATTGAGCAGGTGTCGGACAACCGTTTTAAAGCCAATATAACCAACCGCTGGAGTGTGAGCGATATTCCCAATGGTGGTTATTTGATGTCTATTGCGGCTCGTACTTTGCAGGAGGCGTTATCTCATCCCGATCCGCTTACCATTACTGGTCATTATGCAGATCGTTCTGTGGCAGGGCCTGCCGAGCTTGAGGTGGACATAATCCGTGAGGGCAATACAGTTTCCACTGCAGCCGTGAGGTTAATGCAGGAAGGGTGTGAGAAGGTGCGCTTTACTGCCACGTTTGGTGATCTGGAGAAGAATAAAGGTGCCACCTGGATAGGGGAGGCGCCACCGCCTATTGAGCGGGACAAATGTTTAACTTCTCCAAGGTTTTTGCCCATTCATGACCGTGTGGAATTATTGTTTTCGCCCAATACGGCGGAGTGGTTACGGGGCAAGTCCATTGAGCGGCCCGAGCATGAGTTGATTATGTTTATGCGTGATGGGACTGAGCCGGATATTTTGAACTTGCCTCTATTTTCTGATTGTGTGCCGCCTACGGTGTTTTCGAAGTTTGGAGCAGTTGGTTGGGTGCCGACGTTGGAGTTGACTGTCCATTTACGGGCTAAGCCTGCTCCTGGAGAGTTGATTGGACGTTTTCGGACGCGTTATTTGATTAATGGGTTGATGGAAGAGGATGGAGAGATTTGGGATTCCCGCGGGGAGCTGGTGGCGTTGAGTCGGCAGTTGGCTAAGTATCGGTCGGGAGCGCTCTAAGAAAGAGAGTAGAGAAGCGATAAAATCCAGGTGGAGGAAACCTCCACCTGGATTGCTTTTCTTTCGGCTATTTCCTTACCGATTCTGCAAATTCTGCATCATGGCCATCATGGCTTCCTGACCATTCTTGGGGTGATCCGCATCGTTAAAATCGGTGATTTCCGCCCATTTTTCGTTAACGGTTTCAGCGGTTAACTGCTCGCCCAGGTTAAAGCCAACGCCCTTGGTGCGCTCCCAGCGTAGTTTACCGATCCAGCCTGCACCCACTTCATATAGTCCACCGGTTTCCTGGCTGTTTTCATCACAGAGTTTTACCACAAGTGGGGTAACGAATTCTGGTTTCAGTTGTTCAACCAAGGGAGGGGGCAGAATGGTTTCGGTTAAGCGGGAGCCGGCAATTGGCGCTATGGTGTTTACCAGAATATTGGATTTTTGGCCTTCCATTGCCAGGGTTTGGCTTAGACCGTGCAGGCCCAGTTTAGCCATGCTGTAATTAGCTTGGCCGAAGTTGCCGTAGATGCCTGCGGCTGAGGCAGTGAATATCAGGCGGCCATATTCCGCTTCACGCATGTAGGGCCAGGCGGCATGACTAACTTTAAAAGCGCCTTTTACATGTACTTGATACACCAGGTCCCAGTCGTCTTCTGTCATCTTGGCGAAGCTTTTATCGCGCAGAATACCGGCATTGTTAATGACCACATCCACGCGGCCAAAATTATCCATTGCAGTTTGTACGATTTTATCGCCATCGGTAACAGAGTCGTAGTTGGCAACGGCTTCGCCGCCGGCCGCTATAATTTCTTCTACAACCAGGTCGGCGGCACTTTTGCTGGCACCATCGCCAAAGGCGCTTCCGCCCAGGTCGTTTACCACCACTTTTGCACCACGCTTGCCAAACTCAAGGGCGTGGCTTTTGCCTAAGCCGTTACCTGCTCCGGTTACAATCACCACTCGCTCGTCAAATCGAACAGATGACATAATCGTTCTCCTGCTTCTTATTATTGGGATTTGTAATAAGTAAAAAAAAGGCGGTTCAAATAAACCGCCTTAACTTCAATAAGACTGTAACCAGTCTCCCTCTATAGCCCCAGCCCGCGGCCAATGATTTCTTTCATAATCTCATTGGTGCCTGCAAAGATTGGGGTAATTCTTGCGTCTACATATGCGCGGGCGATGGGGTATTCCATCATGTAGCCTGCGCCACCGTGTAATTGAACGCCGGTGTCTACTACTCGGTTTAATAGGTCGGTACACCACCATTTCGCCATGCTGGCTTCGTCTGGAGCCAGTTCGCCGTTCAATAGTTTGGATACCAGCGAATCGATAAAGGTTTGGCCAATGGTGATTTCGGTGGCCATTTCAGCCATTTTGAAGCGGCTGTTTTGGAATTTACCAATGGGCTTGCCAAACGCGGTGCGCTCTTTTACATACTTTAATGTCTCATTGAATGCAAAACGAGAACCGGCAACAGCGCCAATGGCGGTAACCAAACGCTCTTGAGCCAGTTTTTGCATCAGATAGATGAAGCCTTGGCCGGGTTGACCCAGCACATCGGTTTTAGGCACTACTACGTTTTCGAAAAACAGTTCAGCGGTATCCTGGGATTTCATACCCATTTTTTTCAGGTTGCGACCACGGCTAAAGCCTTCTGCACCACGGGGTACGCAAACCAAGGTAACGCCTTCAGGCGCTTTAGCGGCAACGATAACCAAATCGGAAATAATACCGTTACTGATATAGGTTTTTGCACCGTTTAGAACGTAGTGATCACCTTTGTCTTCCAGGCGAGACTTGATGGCTTGCAAATCACTACCGGTGTCTGGCTCGGTCATAGCGATGGCAAGAATGGTCTCACCGCTGCATACGCCGGGCAACCAACGTTTCTTTTGCTCTTCGTTGGCGTAAGTGGCGATATAAGGGGCAATAACATCATTGTGAAGGCCCAGAGCAAATCCGCTCTCACCCACTCGAGACAGCTCTTCAATCATGATTAAGGAGTAACGAAAATCATTAAGGCTTAAACCGCCATACTCTTCGTCTACTTGGGGAGCCAGAAAACCGTTTTCACCGGCTTTTTCCCAAATTTCACGGTCTACGATACCTTGTTCGATCCATTTTTCCTGGTGCGGAACGACTTCTTCTTCACAAAATTTACGGAAGTTCTCGCGAAAGACTTTATGTTCTTCTTCAAAAATGGGACGGTTATCGAAATCCATTGTGTACTCCGGGTTGCTGGTTCACGTTTTTGTGGCTTGCGTAAACCTTTGTATTTGTTAGCGAAGCTTATTTTTTACAAGCAGGCTGGATGGTTAGTCATTATTGTTATGGTACGCTAAACCAACAATGACGTAATCTGCCATTTTTCTTGACCTAAAACGACACGCAACTGGAAGTTCTTTCTGGAAGACAGTAGAGTTAGGCGCTGGCAGCTGTTCACGACCTACTTGTTACATTGAAATGGTAGTGAAATGCGCCATGACTGTCGAGTTTGGCAATCCGACTGATACTAATTACAAGGCTATTCTGTGACTGTTAGAGCTATCCCAATTCAACAGGTTCTGGTTTTGCTGCAAGGGGCAAAGCGCAGTGGTTTGAGTATCGAGCTTCTGCTTCAGGAGTGTGGCATCGATGTGGATTTGTTGAATCAGCCCGATGCTCGAGTGGATAAGAAGGCGTTTATTCATTTGATGTTGGCGGTAATGCGTCACACTGAAGATGAATTTATGGGATTTGGTTCTGGCCGTATCTCTAAACCGGGCACGTTCAGTATGATGGCTCATGCGGTAATTAATTGTGCCTCGTTAGAAAAAGCCATTCGTCGAGGTATTAAGTTTTACGAGCTGTTTGATTACGCCATTACCTCACGCTTGCAGGTTTCAGAAGATGAAGCCAGTATCAGTTTTGTTGCCCGCGAGGAAATTGTGTTTCGGCCCCATATTCTTGAGGCTGTGGTTTTTTTGTCGGTACGCTTTTTAAGTTGGCTTATTGGTCAGCAGATTGTACCCAAGCGCGTTAATTTGGATTTTGATTCCATGGATGATGGTGAGTTTGCGGCGCAGTTTCCTTGCCAGGTGCATTACGGCCAGGATGGTTGCGAAATTATTTTAGACAGCCGCTATATGAACATGCCATTGGTGCAAAATCAGCTTTCATTAAGTAAGTTTTTAAAATCCTCCTTGGCAGAATTGTTTGATGGTGATATCGAGAATGCCAGCTTGAATGCGCAGATTCGAAGTATCATCAGTAAAGAGTTTGGTAACAACTTTCCTGATTTTTCAGTGGTGTGCGAAAAACTGGCCATGACGCCACAAACACTGCGTCGACGTTTGAAAGACGAGAATACCAGCTATCAAGAAATTAAAGACACCATTCGTAAAGATGCTTCTATTTATTATCTTTCCAAGCCTGAGCTAACGATTGATGAAATTGCGTTGTTGATGGGTTTTTCTGAGGCCAGTTCGTTTCACCGGGCATTTAAAAAGTGGACGGGCAAAACGCCGTCGGCTTATCGGCAGGAGTTGTTAAGCTAGTCGGGCTCGATGGTGTATTTTACTTCCACTCGGGTGCCATTGTTGCTGTAGGTTACGCTATCGCACAGAGTGTTCAGCAGATCTATACCTCGGCCAAATGAATCTTCATCGGTGGACATTTGTCGGTTTTCTATGTCGAAGCCTTTGCCACTGTCATCCACCTGTATGGAGAGGCTGCCTTTGTTGTCGTTGGCTTGGAACGCGATGGTGATTTCCAGCCTTCCTTCA